>NZ_DOEM01000008.1:0-4903 GCF_003533255.1 Pediococcus sp. | reverse complement strand
CACGTTTTCGTATCAAGCAACAAAATAAGTTTTTGTAGTTTTAACCTTTAGTAGGTGCAAATAAATAATCCCAGCTATGTTCACACTTAGAACATAACTGGGATTATTTTTCTAGCTTAACTTTAATATGGTCGAGCCGTTTCAGCTAAAGCGTCTTGCTTGATTTGGAGTCGTTTACGTTGATTATGCAGACGATACTGCTTTGGTGTCGTATCTGAGAATTTCTTAAAATGTTTAATGTAATTGCTTGAATCATAATAATTCAACATCCGAGAAATTTCATTTAACGGTAAATCGGTATGCAGAAGTAATTTTTTGGATTCATCAACACGTTGTTTATCGATATAACTCTGAATGGATAAGCCCATTGTATGGGTAAAAAGTCGTGAAACATACTGATAAGAAAGATTTAAATATTCAGCAATTCGAATCGGCTGCATCTTGTCATACAAATGCATATTCACGTAATAGGTGATTTGGTAAACTTGCTTAGGCACCGTATTTGTAGAAGTAATTTGATCTTCAGGTGTTTGCAAAGCAAAGAAATCTTTATAAATCAAACCCAAAATTTTGCGAAAAGCTTCTGGATTTTCTGGTTTTTCATCGGTCAGCCAGTCTAAATAAGCTTCACGGAGTTGTACGAAATTGGTTGCATTGAAATGATTGGCAAGTCCAGTCATGGCAAAGTCACCAACGACATTAACTAAGCTCCGATGCAAGTCTTCATGACTAGCTTCCTTGATTAGTTCACTATGATGTTCAAAAAATGAGTTTAGTTCACGTTCTGCGCGACCTGGTTCTCGTTTTTCAAAATTGAAAATTAAGCTATATTCTAAAAAAGAAAAACGGAGTAAATAATTCGATTTTTTTGAGTCCAATTTGCGGCGTGAAAAGTTTAATTGATCATAATCGTAATAAAACATTTTGCAATTCCTCCAAAAAATATTTGTTTTTAACATACTAAGTTACACTAAAAGAGACGCGAATTAAATGATACCATAAAAAAGCGTAAACATCGAAACTAATTTAATAATCTCATATATTTGTAACAATTTGACTTACATTATTCAGATAGAGCCTATAAGCAATTACCTCTAATTTAAGAAATGGTCGATATAATGGATAAGTGTTAAAGCTTAAAAATTAGAAAAAAGGAAAAATTCCTTTATTTAACTAGAATTATACTATTTTTTTGGTATAGTTAAAGTCCTTAATAGTGTTTTGCCAGTATTATTTAGAAAAACATTAAAAATCAGAGTGTTTAAACATTTAAAGACAAAATTGGTATCAAAAAGGCAGAGAAAATTTTTTCTCTGCCTGTTGTTACTCTTTTTTTAAAAAACCATGTTCCAAAACATCAATATAACCACGGACATTTTCAATAATGTCGTCAAAATCAGTGAGATCGGCATCTGGCTTCTTTTGCATTAGTGTTTTTGTTTCGGCCCCCACCTGATCTAAAACGCCTAACATCAAGCCTTGAATGGTTTTGCGGCTAACATTATTGCGAATTGGGAGTCGATTCAAAATCGGGTCAATCATGTTGGCCATATTGGCACTAGTTTGATTGTTATAAAATTCAGCAATTTCATGTTTCAGAGCGGAAGGAGCGTCACTTGCTTCCGCATAGGCATCTAACAATAATTTAAATTCTTCAGGATATTGCAATTGAAGCTGAATTTTATATTTTGTCGCATTAACAATCATAGCATCAAGATCCTGTGCATCATGCCAAACACTGTAATCAGCAACGGATTCAATGCGATCTGTGGCAAACTTGAGTGTCGCCATATAAAGATGCGCTTTGTTTTTATAATAGCGGAAGATGATACCCTTGGAAACTACTGCTTTTTGTGCAATGTCTTCTGTTTTTGCCCCACGATAGCCTCGATGAGCAAACTCAGTTAATGAGGTGGCCATGATGCGGCTCACTTTTTCAGGATCCATGGGAATATTAGTTTTTTTTTCGGTCATTGAAGTGAGCACTCCTTTCGATAATTAATTTTCAATCAGATCACGGTGTCGATAACCAATAAAACCAACGATGAACAGGATAACTGCCAAGACCATCATAAGGGTAAACTGTGGCCAATCAACTGATTTAACTGGCACATCGTTGATCCAGCCATAAGGAGTTATTTTTTGTGCCCAGTCAGGGATGTTCATTAAGTTGCCAAAGTATAAACTAATCAATCCGTATACTGGTAACGCCCAGATTATGGTCTGTAGTCGTGGGAACCAGCCAATAATTAAAACGCTAATTCCTAATATAACATACAGTGCAGGTAGGTAACCGAGAAAGCCGCGGCATAACCGAGCGAACGATAAGGGGTCATCCATAACCGTGGTGTTTGCCAACCAAATGCCACTCACGGCTGCCAGTAAAGACAAAGTACCGATAATAAAGGCAACTGCAGCATAACTACTAAAAATTTTGGCGCGTGAAACGCCTTTGGCATGAAGTTGTTCCAACCAGCCTTTACGTTCGTCGCCATTAATTCTCAAGAGCGTTTGCACACTAGGAACGGTCGCTAATACGGCAAAAACGATCATTAACAGCGCGGCAAATTTTAGGGCAATCATGCGTCCGGCAGCGTTTAAAGCTGATTGACCTAATAAACTGCCCATTAATGGATTTGTTTTCAAAAGATCACCAACTGTACCGAAAATTGAGCCATAGGAAATTCCCAAAATGGCAAGACTGATGATCCAAACAATCAAGCTCAAACGATCAAGCCGTAAAACTAAACTGAATGGTCCAGAGAGTAATACGGTTGCTCGTTTACGTCCACCACGCGTCGCAATTAAGCCAGCGTCGACATCTCGGTGACGACTTGCATAAAAAGTTAGAAAAAGTAAGACGATAGTCAACACTAACGAAAAGATGACGGGCAACCAATTATTTTCATGATAAATGGACATTTTTTCGACCCAGCCAAAGGGTGACCACCACGTCAAATCAGCGTTTTCCACATCCGTTACCATTCGAATCAAGTAGGTGACACCAAGAAATAGGTAACTTAGCATGGTGGCGCCACGGGGATTATCGCTAATTTGCGCCATTAAAAGGGCGGTACTTCCAAACATGAAGCCACTAGTAGCCAGGCCAAGACCAATTAATAAGTTTCCTTCTATTGAGGTGCCGTGCATACCAGAAACTTGTAACCCACCAAAGTAAACAAGGCCAACAAATAGATTAATCAAGAAAAGCTCGAGAGTCGCTGCTAATAAGGGACTTTGTTTGCCAACCGCATGGGAACGAATCAATTCTAACATGCCATTACTTTCTTCTCCCCGTGTATTTCGAACCGCGAAAAAGATGTTCATCACTGCCATAAATAGGGCCATAAAAACAACCATTTCACTCGCAAACACATCGGCTGTGGTGTAGGGCGGTTTGGCAACAAATGCGCCAAATAAGGAAACCATTGCCGGCATTTTTAAGGTGCTCACGATGCTGGCGATCGAGGTAGGTGTGCCATATAAATCGTTAAATTTAAAGGCTACAGATGCCATTAGACCACCCAAGATGAGTAGCCAGATGAGAATTAAAAACCAATCCCGGCGCAAATTAAAACGGGTTAAAAACCCACTTTGTTGATAATTATTACGCTTCATTTTGCCCATCTCCTTGCTCATCTTTTTGGTAGTAACGTAAGAAGAGATCTTCAAGAGTTGGTGGTGTACTTTGTAGACCAATAATTTCTAATGGCGCTAGGGTCAGCATAAGTTGAGCCATTTTATCAGAATCCATGCTGAAACTGGCTTTGTTTGCTACATTATCAGAATTTTTAAAGCTATGAACTCCTTCGCTAGTTGAAAGATCCGGCAGTGGCTTGCGTGTTTGCACAGTCACTAGTGTGCGGGTGAGATGCCGCATTTCGGTTAGCGTACCCGTTTCAATGATGCGACCCTCGCGGATAATTCCAATGCGGTCACACATACGTTCAACTTCGGATAAAATATGGCTGGATAATAAAATGCTTTTGCCGTTGTTTTTTAGAGCAAGTACGTGTTTTTGAAAGATTTCTTCGTTCAATGGATCAAGCCCGGATGTTGGCTCATCAAAGATGTATAAGTCAGCATCGGTAGAAAATGCGGCGATCAAGGCCACTTTCTGTCGGTTTCCTTTGGAATAAGTCCGGGCCTTTTTTGAGGGATCCAATTCGAATTCTTTGATTAACTCATCCGTGTGACCGGTATGTTTTTGATGATTGAGTTTCAAAAACAGGTCGATAATTTCGCCACCGGTTAAGTTGGGCCATAGGTAAACATCGCCTGGCACATATGCGAGGCGTTCATGAATGCTGACGGAATCCTGCCAAACATCCTTACCAAAAATGGTCGCTGAACCGCCAGATGAGCGGAGAATCCCGAGTAATGTCCGGATGGTAGTTGATTTGCCAGCTCCGTTTGGTCCGATAAAACCAAAAACTTCTCCTTTGTTGACGTTAAAAGTAATATCTTTTAATGCTTCGAATTTTCCAAACTTTTTTTGTAAATGATTAATTGAAAGTACTGTTTTAGACATAACACTGCCCCCTTGTGAGTTCTAAATCACGATTAATTTTAGTGAACTAATTGCGGCTAAAGTCCATGGATACTTAGCTTCAACTAATTAATAAGCAGAGTATAAGCTCCGTTGACCAATAAGTCAATGACTCGTTGGTCAATGTGAGACTTAATTTTTTTATATCTGCTTTTTTGGCCAATCAGTAATTAAAAATTTGGCTGTCAATAATTGAAATATACAGATCACATAACCTGGAAATTATTTCAGTATACGTGATTTTTTATTTTAAGTATTTATTCTCTAATAAAATAGCGGTAATATAAAAAAGGTTACTCTACGCAAGAAGTAACCAAATATTTTATTTATTTACTAAAGGTTGAAACTACAAAA
>NZ_DOEM01000006.1:43519-56414 GCF_003533255.1 Pediococcus sp. | reverse complement strand
CACATAATTATTTAAACACTCAAACGATTCCACATTTTTAAAAATCTAATATTTTTACAAGCTTATGTTTAAACTCTATAGAATAATAAAAAATTGCTTAAAGTAAACTCATTATTAATTTTGTACACAAAGAAAAAGGAAAAAACCAAATATTTGGATAATTTCCATTCTTTTGTTTAACTTTTTTATTTAAATTGCTGTCCAGTTCCAGTCGTTTTTGGATAAACTGGATGCAAAAGTACTGTAGGATCTGTGATACTCTTTGTAACCGAATGTCCAGAAACTGACACAAAAGCAAAGAAAACCATCACTATTAAAGCTGCCAGTATAATCCATTTACTTGCCGTAGTCATTTTGCTAGGAAGAACTTCACCATAAAAAAGTTTATGTGTAGCCTTTTGAGCTTCATGTTCTTCTAGTCCTTCTGTTTGGCCTACTTCCTTAGCAACTTTTTGTTCATAACCCTTAATATCAAAATTTAACTGTAGCTGCTTCTTGGCTTTTTGATAATTTGAACGTTCTACCTTTGTCTTTTTCTTAAAGTCAGCCGAGAATTGTCGATACGCATTCACTACTTCTTCTGTGTTTCCGATCATACGTAAATCACCAAAATGAATCCATGCCGTGCGGTCACAAAGCATCTCAACCTGCTTTAGAGAATGACTTACAAAAAGAATTGTTTTACCTTCCGTTTTAAATTCATTAATCTTATCCAAACATTTTTGATAGAAGGTATCATCACCAACTGACAAAGCTTCATCAATGATTAAAATATCAGGATTAATATGCACCGCAATAGCAAATCCAAGTCGTGAACGCATACCAGACGAATAGTCCTTTACGGGTTGATCAATAAAATCGCCAATATCCGCAAATTCGATGATATCATCGCGAACAGCGTCAATTTCTTCAAATGTTAACCCTTGCATAAGGCCTTTTAGTCTGATGTTTTCTAGTCCTGTAAGGCTTCTCTTTAATCCTGCACTGATGGCTACAATTGAGGTGTCACCACGAACATCTACAAATCCGGTTGTTTGTGGAATAATTCCAGAAATAATATTAGACATAGTAGACTTTCCAGAACCATTAACCCCAATAATTCCAACTGACTCACCTTTATGAATCGTTAAACTAATGCCTTTAAGTGACCAAAAATGAGGAACATCACTATTTTTTGATAGATTAAAGAAAGATTTTAATTTTTCATTCTTCGTTCTATAAAGATCATATTCTTTAGTCACATTTTTTAATTTGATCTTGTACTCTTCAGCCATAATTACATATTCTCCATTTTCTAAATCAAATCAACGAAATTAGCACGGAATTTATTATGCAAGAAAGTGCCAACTATCATCACAATGAAAACAAACATCCAAAAAACAATAGTAATCGTTAGATTAGGCTCTTGCCAAACCCATCCCTTATTTAGAAGCGATTCACGCATTCCATTAATCACATAGTAAAATGGATTTAATTCCAAGATTCGAATTAAAATAACTGGGAAATTAGATGTTGCAAAATTAAACAGTACACCACTCATATAAAACAGCATTCTTAGAATAGACTGTAAAGTAATTTGCCAATCTCGAATCAGCACCGTTACCGTAGAGTTAAAAATTCCGAGTGCATATAATAATGCCATCATACAAATGAAATAATAAATAAACTGAATCCATGAAATTGTTGGAAAAATATGATTAACTAACATCAAAAAGACAGAGAATCCTAACATTGTCCAAAAACTTGTTAAATTTCCCACAATTTTTATAGATGGCAAAATACTAACTGGGAACTTCATTTTAGAAGCCAAGCCAACCTCTTGATAAACACTTTTTGATGCGTCAAGAACACTTCTATTCATAAATAGCCATGGTGTAATTCCAACCACCATCCAAGGCAAATACGGCACACCAGGCATCGGATCGCCACGTTTTAACGCAACGCCAAACACCAAATAGTAAATTCCAATCTGGATGAGAGGGTTTAAAACTTCCCAAGCTAGTCCCAAATAATGACTTTGGTACGTAGCCCTGTCACCAAACTTTGCCATTCTCCGAATAATTTTAAAGTTTTGAAATTGTTCAGAGATTATCTGATACATTGTATGCATTTCCTTAACCTCTCGTATTTAGACATTTGATAATTCACATTTTGATAGTATAGTCGATTAAATTTGTTACGTCAATGAAAGCTTGATAGATAAACGATATTCCTTATATCTGATTAGATTTCATATAAATCCATAAGTTAAAAGTGTGCTTCCATTTCCGCTTCGCTCATCACTTCAACACCCAACGTTTGTGCCTTTGCCAACTTACTTCCAGCATCAGTTCCGACAATCAGTAAATCGGTCTTTTTAGAAACCGAGCCAGTAACATCGGCCCCTAGATCTTCAAGTTTTTCTTTTAACTCATTGCGAGTATATTTCTCCAGTTTTCCTGTTAAGACAACCTTTTTACCATTAAAGTAATTATCTTGCACCTGGGTTGTCGTTGGTCCGTCATAAGTCATATTGACACCTGCTGAAACTAACTCTTCAATCGTCTCTTGGGCGGCTTCGCTTTGAAAGAAAGTCACGATATTAGCTGCTAAAATGTCGCCAACTGCATCAATGGCGGTTAACTCTTCTTCACTAGCCTTTGTCAATTTGTCCATTGTCAAAAAGTTTTCAGCTAAAATACGCGCCATTTTAGTTCCCACACCAGGAATTCCGATACCATTCACCAGCCGCTCCAAAGAGTTTTGTCGGCTGTTATTAATGGAATCCAATAACCCATTAATTCTTTTCTCTTTAAAATTGTCCAGCTTTGCTAAGTCATCAGGATCTAAGGAATACAAATCCGAAAAACTACGGACTAGTTTATGGTCAAAGAAAACTTGAATTAAACGGGGACCCAATCCGTTAATATTCATGGCATTCCGCGAACCAAAATGCTCTAGACGAGCCACCATTTGTGCAGGACAATCTGGATTAATACAACGCAAAGCGACCTCTCCATTTAAATGAACCAGTTCGCGATCACATGACGGACAATTGGTTGGGATCTGTAATTCTTTACTATCAGCCGCTCGTTTATCCAGAATAACTTCCGTAATTTCTGGAATAATATCACCAGCCTTATGTAATTTGACGGTATCCCCTAGCCGTACACCCTTTGCCGCGATTTGATCCACATTATTAAGTGTAGCTCGGGCAACGGTTGAACCTGCTAGTTGAACGGGATCCATAATAGCAGTTGGAGTCACCACACCCGTTCGACCAACTGTCCATTCAATTTCACGAATAACCGTTAACGCCTCTTCTGGTGGGAACTTATAGGCAATCTCCCAGCGTGGCACCTTCACAGTATGGCCCAGTTGTCCCTGCAAGTCTAAATCGTTAACTTTAAGCACAATACCATCAATTCCATAAGCTAACTGATCTCGTTGTGCTTGGTACTCATCAATATATTGCCAAACTTCATCTAAGTTATGACAAACACGTTGCGTAGGATTCGTATTAAATCCTAATTCCTCCAGCATTTCAATGGCTTCATGTTGGGTAGCAACCTGCAGATCATCGAACGTACTAATCGTGTAAATGAACGTATCTAGTTTGCGTGCTCTTGTCACTCGTGTATCAAGCTGGCGCAAACTTCCCGCAGCTGCATTCCGCGGATTGGCAAAAACTGCTTCACCACGTTCTTCTTGTTGTTTATTTAGATCGGCAAAAGCCTGTTTTGGCATATAGCATTCACCACGAACTTCAATCGACACAGGTTTGGTTAAAGTTTGTGGGATTGAGGAAATGGTCTGTAAATTTTTAGTGATGTCTTCACCAATATTTCCATCACCACGTGTAGAGCCTCGCACTAGTTTGCCATCTTCATAAACTAAAGAAATTGCCAAACCATCAATTTTTAACTCAACATTATAATCAACCGCGTAGCCCACATTTTTTTGGATTCGATCATCAAACTCTACTAACTCTTCTTTTGAAAACACATCCCCCATTGATAACATTGGGATTTCATGACGCACTTTAGTAAACCCACTAAGCACCTCACCACCGACTCGTTGTGTAATTGAGTCTGGGGTCACAATTGAAGGAAATGCTGATTCCAATTCTTGGAGGTCACGATACTTCGCATCATAAACACTATCTTCCACTTCAGGATTATCCTTTGTGTAGTAGTCTTTTCCCCATTGATTTAACGTTTTTCTTAATTTCTGAGCAGTGTCACTTGCTTCTTGTTCAGAATATTTTGAAATTGGTTTTGGTAACGCCATTTTAATTCCTCCATATTAAAGCTATTTCAAATCGATATCGAGTTCGACGGGACAATGGTCCGAGCCAAAAATTTCATTATGAATTTTAGCATCCTGTAATTTGTCCTGTAAACTGTTGGAAGCCACGAAGTAATCAATTCGCCAGCCGGCATTATGATCACGGGCGTGGAATCGATAACTCCACCAAGAATAGATGCCTTCTTTATCCGGATAAAAATAACGGAAGGTATCTGTAAACCCACTTGCCAACAACTCTGTGAATTTACCTCGTTCTTCATCCGTAAACCCAGCATTGTGATGATTTGTCTTATCATTTTTAATATCAATTGGTTCATGTGCGACATTCAAATCACCACAAAAAATAACCGGTTTGGTTTTGGCTAATTCATCAACATAATGGCGAAAATCATCATCCCACGTCATGCGATAATCCAACCGTTTTAGTTTAGCTTGTGAATTGGGCGTGTAACTTGTCATCATATAAAAGTTTTCAAACTCTAAAGTAATTAACCGACCTTCATGATCATGAATATCTACACCCATGCCGTACTTTACACTGAGCGGTTTAATTTTTGTAAAAATTGCTGTTCCTGAATAGCCCTTACGATCCGCATAGTTCCAGTACTGATAATAGCCAGGCAAATCCAAATCCAATTGACCCGCTTGCATTTTGGTTTCTTGTATACAAAAAATATCAGCATCTAAAGTATTAAACGACGCCACAAAATCATGAGTAACTGCAGCTCTAATGCCATTTACGTTCCAAGAAATTAATTTCATAATTTTAATTACCTCTTTACTGAATAAGTCTCCATGGTAAGAATTATACCATTCAAAAACCTGCTTCTAAAATTAATCCATCGAGCTTTACCATAATTAAAAATCCCGCGATAAATTTCATTCGCGGGATTTCATTTAATTACCTAATTTTTTACATATTTTTCAAAATTTCAGACAATGCTGGTTGTCCAAACACATTGTAAGTCTTCTTATAATTATTGATTGTTTCTTGATCAAACTGTTCAGGATCCATTGGAATAAATGATGTATCAATTGGATCCACATTCTTAATCTTAGCATCGACAACGATTGGTTTCGTATTGCCTGCCTTTTGCAATTCATCAATCTTATCAAATGCCGCGTCTAACGACTTTTGGTCAGTTACTGTGAAACCAATTGCGCCCATGTCTTCAGCAACACCTGCCCAGTTTGCACCCAGTAAATCGATTCCATATGGTGCTTGCTTTGCAGCAATTTTTTCGTGTTGAATAAACCCAAACACTTTGTTTTCAAGAATAACGTTCACAACTGGAAGTTGGTATTTAACTTCTGTCAACAAATCCTGCATAACCATTGCATAGCCGCCATCACCAGAGATCGTAACTACTTGTCGGTCCGGAAAACTTAACTTACCAGCTATTCCAGATGGTAATCCATAACCCATTGTGGCAAACCAAGAAGACAAGGTAAACTTCTGATTTTTGTTAAGTGGCAATTGACGGATTGCCCACTCAGTATTATTACCGACATCGGCACCAAAAACAGTGTCATCTTTCGCATGAGCCTTGACTGTTTTCATTACAGCTTCTGCAGGTAAACCTTCTGAATCATCGCTGGCTAACGCATCTAGCCACTTATCCCAGTTTTGTTTATCTAATCGTGCCGCTTTTAAGAACTTAGTTGGTTCAATTGTGACATCACGTTTTAATAACTCTTGCAAAAAGTCTTTCCCATCCCCAAGAATCGCTAAATCAACGTCACGTTGTTTACCAATATCAGCCGCGTTATTGTTGACCTGAATGATTTTGACACCTTCTGGTAAAAAGCGTAAGAATGGATAATTGGTCCCAACAGAAAGCACTAAATCAGCCATTTGTGAAACTTCAAAACCAGGTTTGGTTCCTAAACGTCCACGAGATCCCATGAAATTAGGATGATCAGTTGGCATTACCCCAGTCGCAGGCACGGTTGAAAGCACAGGCAAACTAAATTTCTCAGATACAGCCACTAATTCTTTTTTGGCACCCTTCAGCCCGACACCAGCCCAGATGATAGGATGCTTTGCGTTTTGAATAGCTTTAACAACGCGATCAATCGTTTTTTTATCAAACTTGGTGTGCATTTGTTCCTTATAAATAGGAGCTGTTTTGAACTCAGTAAACTCAATTTCTTGTCCAGATAAATCATCAGGAATAATCACAACCGCAGGACCTTTATTCGCATATGCAGCCCGAATGGCTTGATCGACCACGTAAGGGATTTGGTGTGCACTTACCACTTGTTCATGGAACACAGCAACATCAACAAACATCGGGTCCTGATTCATTTCTTGAAAGAAGGACGTGTTCATAACTCCTGTTGCAGATTGACCAACGATTGCTAAAACGGGCGCATGATCCATTTTAGCATCATATAAACCATTGAATAAGTGAGTGGCACCAGGCCCGGCTGAACCAAAACTGACGCCGATTTTTCCAGTTAATTTGGCATCGGCAGAGGCTGCTAAGGAACCAACTTCTTCATGTCGTACTTGAATGTATTTGATTTTGTCCTTTTCTTGATATAAACCATCCACAGTATTATTAATAGAATCGGCAGTAATCCCATAAATGTGATCTACTTGCCAACTTTCTAAAACCTTTGCTAACGCTTGTCCTGCTTTCATTTTTGCCATCTTTAAGTTCTCCTTTAAGTTAAATACTAGAATTACTGCGCTTACTTTTTGTAAGTAGTTGAACTCATTGTACAGACTATTCAACAAAGAAGCAAGAACTTTTTATGAACAACTGTTAAAAAAAGGCCGAATAAAAAATATTTTTTTACGGTCTCTTTATGCTTCCCGAATATTATTTTTAAAACGAGAAAAAAAGGGCAGATCCTTCCGCTCAGAATCTAGCCACTTTTCCCGCTCTAATTTTCCTACCATATTAACGAACGACCAACACGGATATTGGCGCATATTTTGCCATGTATGCTGCTTGACTACCAAAATGCTTTTCAATCCCAGATTTAGCTTGAGCGCCAATTACCAATAAATCAGGCTGCACATCCTTGATGACTTCATCAACAATCACTTTCCCTGGATTACCTTGTGCCACGACTGTTGAAACGTCTTTCACGCCAAATTGTTCTGCCACCTGCTGATATTTAGCGATATGCTGCATAAGTCGTTTATGTTTTTCATTTACATAATCTTTGCTGAGTGCTTGATACACATTCATATCATCATTTTCTGAAACAGTGACAATGACTAAACTAGCGCCATCATTTTTTGCACGATTCATCGCATATCGAAACGCTAATTGAGCATCCTGTGAATCGTCTACACCAACCAAGATCTTTTTAAACTCTTTCGGATTCATAAGATTCCTCCTCTATAGTGCCGTTAATGACTGCCAAACAATTTGTAAGTTTAAAATAGTGAGAACAATTGTGCACAGCCATGCTAAAACTGTAACCCACATTTTATTCACAAACCGATTACCCATAATTTTCTTTGACGAAGTAAACAGGGTCAATGGAATCATTGAAATTGGCAATGCAACTGACAAGAAAACTTGTGAATTGACTAAGAGACTATCCAACGCACTTTCCTTACCCCCATATGCAATGGTGCAAATCAAAACAGGAATAACCGAAATCAATCGCGTAATTAACCGACGTGCCCACAATGGCATCTTCATATGGATAAACCCTTCCATAACGATTTGACCAGTTAACGTCCCGGTAATCGTTGAGTTTTGACCAGAAGCTAACAATGCCACCGCAAACAGTATACTTAAGATTGGACTAGCAACCGCGCCTGCCAACTAATTATCTTGAAGGGCATCAAATAGTGAAGTGAAGGTTCCTAACCCTTCACCATGCCCAAAGAATAAAGCTGCCCCAAGCACTAATAACAAACAATTAATCACGAACGCACCAGTTAATTGAATATTTGAATCCCAAGTAGAAAATTTCACTGCTTCAGCCACTGCATCTTCATCATTATGATCAATCTTGCGTGTTTGCGAAATTGATGAATGTAAGTATAAATTATGAGGCATCACCGTGGCACCCACAATTCCTAGTGCCATGGTTAACTCTCCTGGATGTAAAATTTGAGGTTTTGGCACAAATCCGGCAAACATGGACGCCCAGTTTGGATTAGAAACGCCAACTTCATAGGCAAATACAGCCAAAATAACAACAATAAGCGTCACAACGATCGCTTCAATTTTTCGAAAACCTAACTTTGTTAATAACAATAAGAGCAAAACATCGAATACAGTTAAAGTGACCCCTAAAACTAGTGGAATTCTAAAAAGAAGCTCCAACGCAATGGCTCCACCAATTACCTCCGCAATATCTGTCGCACAAATTGCAGCCTCTGTTGTAAGCCATAAAATAATTCCTAAAACTTTGCCCGTATGTGCTCGCGTCGCTTGTGCCAGATCCATCTGTGTCACAATTCCCAGTTTAGACGCCATATATTGTAATAACATGGCGATTAAACTCGAAAGCAAGATCACAGACATCAAGTAGGTAACCGAACTGGGCACCACCACCAATGGAAGTTACCCAATTACCTGGATCCATATAACCAACCGCAACTAATGCACCTGGTCCCGAGAAAGCCATCAACTTTTTGAAAAAGCCACCTTCTTTTGGTACTGGCACCGTGCTATTGATCTCTTCAAGACTTGGTCCGTTTGCGTAGTACAATAACCCATGCTTTTTTCCATTCCCCATATCTTCTAACATATCAACGATCTCCTCCTTTTTTCAACTCCATTATAGTTTAAAACCAAGTAAAGTAAACTCCATTTTTTGGTATTCCTAAAATAAAATACCCGTAATATAACAAAAAAGTGTTTGTAATCAAACTGCAAACACTTACCTAATAGGATTTTCACTAATTTATTTAATTGTTTAAAAAAGTTTTCCCACGTAATAGTGAATAAACATTGTAATGATTCCTACCACAATGTTTCGAATGACCGCTTTTTTTGGAATGCCATTGCCAAGCCGTGCGCTTAAATAGCCGGTCAAAGTCACAGCGAAAAGAACAGCAATAATCGTGGCTAATAACTGATACCCGGCTGGTGCAAAGGTCATCGCCACAAGTGGAAAAATACCACCTGATGACGCAGAAAACAATGAAGACACGGCCGCTTGCCAAGGATTCAGGTAATTATCTAAGTTCATGCCGTATTTAATATTGACAATTGTCGCAAGTGCCCGATCTTTTTGGTTCAGTAATTCATCTGCTATGGCCTGAGCCGTTTCTTGATGAACACCTTTTTCTTCGTAAAAGCGCACAACTCGTTCTTTTTCATCCTCAAATTGAGTAGTTAATAATAATCTTTCTTGACCCACAACTGATTTTTCAGTATCACGCTGAGAACTAACTGAGGCGTATTCACCAGCTGACATGGAAAACGCACAGGCTAACAGATCCGACAATCCCGCAATAAAGATTGTGAAAGAGTTGGTCGTTGCGGCTGCTACACTAAACAAAACCCCCACAACGGTTAAAATACCATCGTTTGCACCTAACACACCGGCTCGCAAAGTGTTTAACCAATTATCCATATTTTTGTGATTACTTAATTTTTTTTGCATTATTTGTCTCTCCCATCATGCAAATAAACTACCAATGAGATAGGTCACTAGCATTGTAATGAGTCCCGAAATCACGTTTCGAACGACCCCTTTATACCGAATTGCTTTACCAAGCACAGCAGCCAGATATCCAGTTATGGCCAGCGCAATGGCAACTGCACAAATAGTTAATGGAATTTTATAAGTGGGCGATATAAACGTTATCGCTAAGAGAGGTAATAAAGATCCGGTTGGAAAAGAAATCATAGATGCTATCGCAGCAAAGTAAGGATTGGTGTAATCATGCACATTAATGCCATATTTTTCACGAACAACGGTAGTCAAACTTCCTTGATCCATCATTTCACTCGTGGCCTTTTGAGCGAGTTTATCAGAAATTCCAGAATTCAAAAATTTTTGTTTCACTGTTGCAAACTCTTTGTCGTAGTCGTTTTTTAAGGCCAATTTTTCTAATTGAACGGTATGCTGCTGAGCGTCTTTTTGCGTATTCACAGAAACATATTCGCCCATCGCCATCGAAACAGTTCCGGCAATCATCCCGGCAATTCCGGAAATAAAAATTGAAAAACTATTGGTCGTCGCTCCAGCCACACCAATGACGATTCCGGCAACCGACAAGATACCATCGTTGGCGCCCATCACACTAGCCCGCATGACACTAATTTTTTGAGCTAGTGATGGCGAAAACTTACGTCGTTTTTGATTTATCACCATATTAAAACTTCCTCTCGTTTAGAATGGTTCTAACAAATCACTTTTATCATACTAGTTCTTTTTTATCATACTAGTTCTTTTTTATCATACTAGTTCTTTTTAAATTTGCAAATTGACTCGCTGGCGTTTCAATGGTATTTTCTAATCAAGATACCAATCGGAAATCGTTGTTTGGGGAGAAATTGAAAATGCCTGATCTGTTGAACTATTTAGATAACTATAATCGTCCCATCACTGCTGATTTAAATGTGGCTGATCAGATAATTCTGACCCGGTTACCATTTTTGCCACTTCAAGATATTGTGGCAGGTAATTTGGACGATGAAATTGCCTTGCCCCAAGCACTAAAGCAATTAGAAACTCAGTTGGCCAATACTTCAGAACATTTGTTGCTTCCCAATGACCGGATTCTCATTCAAAAGTTACAAACTTCTTTTCGTTATGAAAAAGTCAGCCTGTCGAATTTTAAAATCCAATCACCAGAAAACTTAGACAATCAGTGTGCTGCCATTACCGTGCGTGTGGCTCCCCATACCAAAATTATTGTTTTCCGTGGCGCCGATGGCACTACTTTAGGCTGGCAGTCAGATCTTCAAGTTCTCTACGAACCAAATGGTGAACGATGGCAAAGTTTTGCACGGAACTATTTAGAAAAAACTATGCATGCAAATTCTGATAATTTTCAAATCATTGGATACTCCAAAGGTGGTAGTATGGCTATTTACGTAGCTAGTCAAATTGATGCGAAAAATCGAATTAAACAAGTAATCAATTTTGATGGCCCAAAAGTTACTTCAACAGATGATCTTCCCGAAACTTTCAAGACCCGTTTTCAAACTTATCTGCCTCAATTACCGTTTTTCGGAATTGGATCTGCGTTTACAAACGCGCCCAAAATAGTCACAAGTATGGCAACAGGAATCTGGCAGCATGACCTTTACAGTTGGCACTTACACGATGCTGATCCAGTCATTTTGGGTCAATCACAGACAACTGATGATTTTTTAAATCACCAATTATGCCCCTGGATTCACAAGCAGACCCGCGCTAATGCCCAGCAATTTATCAACACATTTTGGGAAATTTTAGATGACACACAGGCAGTTTCAGTAAATGATCTGTTAAAGCACTGGCAACAAGTTACCAAAGCGTACCGAAAGCAAAGCAGTACTTGGGATCCAGTCGCCCAACAAATGGGTAAAAACACCTTGCAATCGGCATTTCAAATCATCGTTTCTTTTACCCCCTTTTAACAAATCGACGCAAACGTGGTAGGCTAGTACTATGAAAACTGAAAGAGAAAAAATGACCGCTGGCGAATCTTACCAGGAGTTTGATGCGGAATTGATTGCAAGACGCAAGCTAATTCGCCAACAACTTCAAGAGATTAACCAGATTACTGATAACGATAATCGTAACCAGCGTTTCCAAAGTTTGCTTGCCCAGACCGGTGACCACTTTTTTGTTGAAAGTGAGTTTAAATTCGATTATGGATTTAACATTCATATTGGCGATCACTTTTATGGGAACTACGACATCACGATGTTAGACACGTGTCCCATCACAATTGGGGAACACTGCTACTTTGGTCCTAACGTTGGTTTATACACTCCAGTTCACCCGTTAGACGCTAAAAGGCGTAATGCGGATGTTGAAATGGGCGCACCCATCACCATTGGAGACAGTGTTTGGATGGGTGGCCGCGTGACTGTCTTACCCGGTGTCACTATCGGTAATCGGGTTGTCGTTGGTGCTGGTTCAGTTGTGACCAAGTCATTTCCTGATGATGTGGTCATTGTTGGCAATCCAGCTCGCATCATTCATCATTTAGATAGTAATGGGGATGTGATTAAGAACAAAGGTGACCAAAAGGGGGCTTAGTTTCTGCCCTAATAGGTTAAAAAGAAGCCACCTTTTTTGGCACATTTAATTCAATCAATGAAAAGCGAGCGAATTCATTAATATTTGTATAAGCCCAAAACACTGTGCAAATATCCTTAATGGATAATTTGACGGTGTTTTTTTGTTTTTATTTTTGAAAACTTGCTTGTTCAGTTTCAGGAGTTTTCAGAACACCGTTTTAACCTCGTTTTTATTTTCACTTGTTTTTCAATGATTTTAGTTAATTCAATTTTTTTATTACTTTTCTTGCTGTTTTAGGACAGTTTCAAGAGGCAGTTCAAAAAATATAAACACACCTAGTGCGGGCCCTTATCCCACTGTTGGCGCGCTTATATCTCTTGAACTTAACGCCTCTTGGCACTCACTTTTTCTTAGGACAGTTTCTGGAGGCAGCCTTGAATATGTA
>NZ_DOEM01000006.1:43291-43470 GCF_003533255.1 Pediococcus sp. | reverse complement strand
TAATCGCCTCCCTACACTCACTTTTTTTTAGGACAGTTTCTGGGAGCATGACTTGTAAAATAAGTACGCTTACCGCGGGATTTCATCCCGCCTACAGCGCCCTTATTTTACAAAACATAGTCGCTCCCCTACACTCACTTTTTCTTAGGACAGTTCCTGGAGGCAGCCTTGAATATGTA
>NZ_DOEM01000006.1:0-43242 GCF_003533255.1 Pediococcus sp. | reverse complement strand
TAATCGCCTCCCTACACTCACTTATATATTAGGAGGATCATTATTTTACACCACAGTAATATCGATAAAACCGTTTTTATTCCAACCGTTAGTCTCTTCGCCCTTGTTTCCCTTGGACTCATTCTTGGCGGTTCCCAACTTCGTGCCGTTCTCAGCGACGTCATGAACGGGATCACCGCTCACATGTCCTGGGCTTATCTTGGCATCTACATCATTAACTTCGTATTCTTCATGTACCTTGCCTTCAGTCATTTTGGTAAAATCAAACTTGGTCACGCCAATGACAAACCCGAGTACAGTAGCTTCCAATGGGGTAGCATGGTTTTTGCCACCGCCATCGACGCCAGCATTCTCATGCTCAGTATGGTTGACCCTTTACGCTACGTTCAAAGCCCCGTTTTTGGTGACAAACCTTATTCTGCTGCCGCTTACGGTGATGCTCACATGTTGGGTCAGTTCAACTGGGGTCCCATGGCCTGGATGATGTTTGCTTCTGCCACCATTGCCATTGCTTACGTTATGTACGTTCGTAACGTACGGGTCATGCGGATTAGTGCCGCTATTTCATTTCTAAAAGGACCTGAACACTACAAAAAAATTATTCGTCAAATCATCGACTTTTTGGTTGTGTTTGGGATCATGGGTGGCATTGGTTCATCCGTCGGCATGGAAATTCCGGTTCTTTCAAAAATCATTAATCAAATTACTGGAATTCCCGATAATTTACTCTTAAAACTTTTTATGTTCTTAATTTTGTTTGTCATCTTTGCTGTTACCGTGTTTCACGGGATTAAAGGTGGGATTGATAAACTTAGCGCTGCCCATATTTGGACTGCCATTGGTTTCTTACTCATTGTTTTATTTATCGGCCCAACGCTAACCATCTTCCATGATGAAGGTAACAGTTTACGTTTAATGGTTGAAAAGTTTATAACGATGAGTGCTAGCACCACAACCAACGGTAAACCTGGAGTTGCTCAACAAGAAACAATTTTCTATTGGGGTTGGTGGTTATCCTATATGCCGGTTATGGGCTTATTTATCGCCCGTATTTCTCGTGGTCGAACCATTCGTCAGGTAATTGTCGGCATGCTGACTTACGGTGCCCTTGGCTGCATGAGCTTCTACGCTATTTTAGGTGGTTACTCACTTTATCTACAACAAACTGGGGTAATCAACCTTGTTCATATTTTGAACACCCAAGGACAATCAGCTGCCATCGCGGCCGTAATCAGCACTTTACCATTAAAGATGATCATGTTAGTAATCTACAGCATTTCGTGTTTTATCTTTTTGGCCACAACCATTTCGTCATCGGCATTCATCGTGTCGTCATTTACAAGTAAACATTTGGCACCTGGCGAGCAACCTAGTCAATTTAACCGATTAATTTGGGTAATTGTCTTCATTATCTTCTCGTTTGGGATTGTATTTGTCGGAGGCTTTAAAACGGTCCAAGCAATTAGTTCTATCGCGGGATTCCCATTGATCGCGGTCTGTGCCCTCTTATTATTATCCCTTTGGCAGATGATTCACCAAGACCAAAAGGTTACGGAAGCAAAGAAAGAGACTGTGCTATTCTTGCCACATGTCACACCAGAAATTGTCCGTAAACGTAAACACGTTCAAGTCACTTTAGAGAGTTATTTGAGTGATTAATTGAAAAAGACCAGCAATTAAATTAGTTGCTGGTTTTTTTGTCGTCTAAATATCACTTAATCCCTTCTACCACTCATCAAAACCAATCTAGATGTTGTATAATCAAGGAAAGCTCACGGGGGAGTGATTCGCAATGAAGCAATTATTAATTGTGACACGAAAATTGTATAAAATGAATTTTTATCGGGCAATCCTTTCGGCCTTATGGCTAATTTTCCCGCTAGAATTTGTGGGTGTTAGTTTTCACATTATTTTTGAAACCTGCTTCCATCGTAATGGTATTTTAGAAGTCATCTGGGATCTGCACACCAATTTGCCTGGATTTAACAGCATCTCATATCTGCTCAAATCCACAAATGACCTGACTTTTATCACCATTTCATTACTACTGGCCTTTTTTACGGCCGAAAATCTTTTCGAATTACGCGCAAAGCTATCTCATGAACATTTAGCCGGCATTACGAGTTTATTTATTTACTTCTTGCTCATCGTTGAAACTGCACCCAATCTTGATTTGCCACAAATCACTGACGTTGCGGGTAATTTACTCATCCCGATTTTGATTGGCCTGTTTACTGGATATGGATACAGTTTTCTTGCCAAAAGATCTTCACTTAAATTAACCGTGACTTACTGGGCGACTACTCATCTCATTGTGATTTTCAGTCTCTTAATCATTTTAATTGGTGGCATCAGCTTTACGGTCTACCAAACACAACTCTTTCCTAATTACATATCGCAACAAGTACAAAACTTCTTACAAACTGGAAATCATCCAACCTTTTGGAAAATTACTTTTGCAACTCTGCTTAGCAATTTCGGCCACTTTTTTGGCATCATTAATGATTTCACCACCACAATCGGCAATCATTTTTCATCAGAGACCGCCAATTTAACGTATCTTGCCCAACATCATAATCTCTGGAACATTCCTTATCCAATCACGTTACATTCGTTGTACGACTCATATGGGGCGTTGGGCGGAAACGGCATGTTACTGGCACTGGCCGGTGCTATCCTCCTTCGAGTTAAAAATCAACGCGCCCGTTTGGTGGCCAGTTTATCCATAACCCAAACTGTTTTTGATCAAAGCGAAGCACTCATGTTTGGCATTCCCATTTTGTTTAATCCGCTTTTCTTAATTCCGTTTTTAGTCGCTCCGTTTGTCAGTATGAGCATTGGCTATTTAGCCATTATCACACATCTCGTCCCGGCTGCGGCCTACGTAATTCCATATGCAACACCAAGTATTTTACGAGCCTTTCTAGGAACAAACGGAAACTTTGGCGCCCTTTTTGTCAGTTTAATCGGTTTGATCCTATCAAGCTTAATTTATTACCCATTCGTCTCTTTGATTGATCAATTGCCAGAAAGAAACGGAGATGAGTCTCATGCTTAAATGGATTCGTCCACTAATCTTATTTGTATTACTGGGTTTCATGGCCGTTTTCGGTTTGCAATGGACCCACCAAAACATGCGCAATGCCATTCCATCAGCAAATTCACGCGTCTCACCAATTATTTTGGTGCCCGGTAGCAGTGAAACTCAAGAGCGCTTTGATGCCATGGTCAATGAACTGAATGGTAAAACCAAAACATCCAGTAGTTTATTAAAAGTAACTGTTCATACGGATAACCACCTTTCATATAGTGGCACTTTTCAACCAGGCAAAAGCCATCCATACATTGTCATTGCGTTTCAAAATAACCATGATGGCTACTCAAATATTAAAAAACAGGCTAAATGGTTTAGCCACGCCATGACCATTTTGAGTGCCAAATACCGATTTAATCACTTTTCTGCAATTGGTCATTCCAATGGTGGTCTAGTTTTAACCCGTTATTTAGAAAAATATTTTAACCAACAAAAAATGCGTATTAACACATTGATGACCATTGCTTCACCCTATAATTTCTCGGAAACAAACATTGATAAACGTAACCAAATGTTGACAGATTTAATTAAGGATAATAGTAAGATTCCAACCAATTTAGTCATGTATTCCGTGGCCGGCACGGAAAACTACAACAATGACGGAACGGTGCCGTTTGCGAGTGTGGAAGCCGGTAAATATATTTTCCAAAAACGGGCAAAGAATTACACTCAAATCACCGTAACTGGTGAAGACACGACCCATCATGATCTGCCCCAAAATGGGGAGATCGTCAGCTTCATCCAACAGTACGTCTTGAATATTTCCAGTACAAAACAAAAACCGGATATTAATGTGCAACATTAAACTGAAATCCTCATAACTATTGAATAGCTGTGAGGATTTTTTCTATATTGACTTTAAAAATAGAACCGGCTATAATCATTTTTGAAGAAAGGTGAGTAATTACTCACCTGCCTAAAGGAGGACTCTTCAATGTCATCTACAAGTATTTCACTTAATCATTTAGTCAAACAATTTGGCAAACAAACCGTTTTAAAAGATATTAATTTTACGGTTTCACCAGGACAAATTGTGGGTTTGATCGGACCCTCAGGCGCCGGTAAATCCACCATCATCAAAACTACTCTGGGAATGGAGGTTGCCGATGGTGGTTCCGCCACCGTTTTTAATCAGGTAATGCCCAACCGAAAGCTTTTGTCTCGCATTGGCTACATGGCCCAAACGGACGCTCTTTATGGATCATTGAGTGGTCAAGAAAACTTGATGTTTTTTGCACAAATGAAAGGTCTAAAAAAACAGACAATTCATGCTGAAATTGCCCATGTCGCAGAGGTTGTTGATTTAACCACCGACTTAAATAAACGCGTTAGCAGTCATTCTGGCGGCATGATGCGGCGTTTATCTTTGGCAATCGCCTTATTAGGCAGCCCAGAGCTACTAATTTTGGACGAACCCACTGGCGGCATTGATCCCGCTCTGAGACGTCAAATTTGGAAAGAATTAAACACAATTCGTCACGAAAATCGTAGTATTTTGATCACGACCCACGTCATGGATGAAGCGGAACTTGTTGATGAAGTAGCCTTAATTTTAAACGGTAAAGTTATGGCGTTTGACTCACCTGCCGCTCTTAAAAAGCAGTATCAAGTGAACTCGATCGAAGACGTATTTTTGAAGGCAGAAGGTGTACAACTATGAGAATTATTGCAATTATGATTCGGGTTTTAAAAGAACTTTTACGCGACAAGCGGACACTGGCTTTGATGTTTTTGGCGCCAATTTTGATTTTGTTTTTAATGAATGCCATCTTTTCATCGAATTCCACGACGAATGTCACAATCGGAACCGTTTCATTGTCCCAAGCCATGAATAAAAAATTGGGTAAAGGCAACCATGTTGACGTGAAATTATATGATTCCAAAACTGCCGCTGAAAAAGCATTGAAAAAGACTCACATCGATGCCATTATTCAAAAAAAGCATAACGATTATATACTGACCCATGCGAATACTGATTCCACTAAAACCACAGCGGTTAAAATGGCGGTTAAAAATGCCCTGACAGCCCGAGGAACTGCCGAGCTAAAAACAGGTCTTAAAACCTCAACAACTGTCATCGGCAAACTCAGACACCAGTTAACAATCACTTCCAAAGCACTGGCAAAGTTACAGTTCCAAGTTGCCAAGTCGACGAATCAAAAAGTTAAAACTTCTAAATCTAATCACGTGACACTAGCACAGGTTAGTTCTAAGAAAATGGCCACGCCAAAAATCACAAACCATTATGTATACGGCGATGCTAACACCAGCTTTTTTGATAAGATGTTGCCAATTCTGATGGGATTTTTCGTTTTCTTCTTTGTTTTCTTAATTTCTGGAATGGCGCTTCTCAAAGAACGGACTAGTGGTACGCTAGATCGTCTGCTGGCGACCCCCGTTAAACGCTATGAAATTGTGTTTGGTTACATGGCCAGCTACGGAATCTTAGCTATTTTTCAAACCGTGCTGATCGTATTGGTCACGGTTTGGTTACTCGGCGCTGAAGTGGTTGGTAGTTTGTTCAGCATTATTTTGATTAATTTGTTATTGGCTCTGGTAGCGTTAGCCTTCGGGATTCTGTTATCAACATTTGCAAGCTCTGAATTCCAGATGATGCAATTTATCCCGTTAGTGGTCATTCCCCAGATCTTCTTTTCTGGTATCATTCCGTTGGATCAGATGGCTAGTTGGATTAAGACAATTTCATATATCGTCCCAATTAAGTATTCTGGAGACGCAGTAACCGCAATTATGATGCGTGGCGCGGGTTTGTCGTCACTTGGATTAGAAATAACAGTCTTGTTTGGTTTCTTGATTGTCCTGACAGTTTTAAATATTGTGGGGTTGAAAAGATATCGAAAGGTTTAGTTCTGTCAATTTCTTAAGCAAACTTCTCGAAAGACAGCTATTCAAAAATTATAATTGGGATATAGTATTTCATATTAAAACGGTTCAGAAGTTATGGCCACTACATTCCAGCTTCATATTTTCATAGCACAGTCTCAAACTCTAATATAGACCTCAGAGACTGTAAAAACATGACTTATACGTAGTAATCCAACAAAATCCAAGCTTAATATCTCAAAAAAATAACTGCTTTTCATCAAATGGCGTTATACTAATACGGTGCAAGGAATTGCATTTAAAATTGGATAGAAAGAGGCCAGTATTTTGGATAAAGTAAACCAAAAAAGTACAACACGTTATGCGTCTATGGATATCAATGATGTCTATAAGTACTTTGATACAAAGGAAACCGGTTTATCTTCAGAACAAGCAGCTGGATTACTAAAGAAATTTGGACCAAATACCATTCAAAGAAACAAAAAGCAATCGCAAGTTAAAGCTTTTTTGAAAAACTTTACAAGCTTGATGGCAATTTTACTTTGGATCAGTGGTTTCATTGCGATTTTTGCGCAAATGGTTGAACTAGGAATTGCAATTTGGGCCGTCAATTTGATCAATGGTATTTTCAGCTACTGGCAAGAGCATCAGGCTCAAAAAGCAACTAATTCTCTGTTGAAAATGTTGCCAACCTATGCACAAGTGTTACGAGATGGCAAACCGAAGCAAATCAATTCGGAAGATTTGGTACCTGGCGATGTATTCATTATTCAAGCTGGTAACAGTATCTCTGCAGATGCCCGGATCATCAAATCAACCTCCCTTCAAGTTGACGAATCCGCGCTAACTGGCGAATCGGTTCTTGTTAGTAAACAAGCCGAATATTCACATGGTGTAGGTCGTTTTTCAGAGGCAAATCTCGTGTTTGCGGGAACTGTCGCAGGTAGTGGTACGGCGACTGCAGTAGCGGTCGCAACTGCCATGCACTCTGAATTTGGTAAAATTGCCAAACTAACCCAGAATCAAAAACACCAAGCCAGTCCCCTTGAAATCGAATTGAATCATTTAACTCGTCAATTATCGGTAATTGCCATTTTAATTGGCGCCATCTTTTTTGTCTCCGCAATCTTTTTTGTGCATTACCCAATGGCCAAGTCATTTATTTTTGCTTTAGGGATGATTGTGGCTTTTATTCCAGAAGGACTATTACCAACCGTTACGCTGTCTTTGGCCCAGGGTGTTACTCGAATGACCAAGAAACATGCGTTAGTTAAGGATTTAAACAGTGTTGAAACCCTTGGTGAAACGACTGTCATTTGTTCTGATAAAACTGGAACTTTGACTCAAAACCAAATGACCATTAATCACCTTTGGTTAGCCAGCCATGAATATACCGTTACTGGTCAGGGCTATGTGAACAACGGTCATATTCAGCTTGATTCCAAAGATGTTGATCTGTCAGCCCAACCGGACTTAGAAATGCTACTTCGGGTTGCGGCTTTGAATAACGATACTAAGGTAGAACAGCCAAAAGTAGCTGGTGACAATCCTAAAATTATTGGTACCCCTACAGAAGCAGCATTAGTTATTTTAGCTGAAAAGGCTGGAATTAATCTTGAATCAGAATCCAAAAAGTTTCCACGAATTGGGGCTTTACCTTTTGACTCCGATCGGAAACGAATGTCCACTTTTCATGATGTCGATGGCAAAACTACTATTTGTGTAAAAGGTTCTTTGGATGGTATCCTGCCAATTAGTGACACGATTCTAGATAATGGTAAACTGCGTCCCCTTACTGAAGCTGATAAAGAACAAATTAACGAAGCTGACAAAAAATATGCGGCCCAAGGTTTACGCTCTTTAGCAATTGCCTATCGGGATGCTTCAGCTGATGATAGTTTACCTGATGATACTAAAGACTGGACGATCGAAAACGCTGAACAACATCTCACCTTCGTTGGCTTAACAATTATGGAAGACCCACCCCGTCCAGAAATTTTTGAAGCGGTTCGCAAATGTCATGAAGCAAGTATTCGTATTATCATGGTAACCGGTGATAGTTCATTAACTGCCAAGAGTATTGCAGTTAAAATTGGTGTCGCTAGTGACAAAGCGCGTGTTATTACAGGTGACGAACTTGCTGAAATGCACATTGCTGATCTTAAAGAAGCTTTAAAGGGTGAAGTGATTTTTGCTCGTGTGGCTCCTGAACAAAAGTATCGAATTGTTTCAACGTTGCAAAGTATCGGTGAGATTGTGGCTTCAACCGGTGATGGTGTTAATGATGCTCCTGCTTTGAAAAAAGCCGATATTGGGGTTGCCATGGGTGTCACAGGAACTGATGTGGCTAAAGATGCCGCCAACATGATTTTGACTGATGACAACTTTGCTTCAATCGTCGCCGCAATTGAAGAAGGTCGAACCGTTTACAGCAATTTACAAAAGTTTCTCCTATATATTTTAAATAGTAATATGCCTGAAGCTGCTCCTTCAATCTTATTCCTGTTTTCACGCGGTTTAATTCCTTTGCCATTAACAGTTATGCAAATTCTAACTGTTGATCTTGGAACTGATATGTTACCTGCTTTAGGCTTAGGGGCTGAAAAAAGTGAACCCGGAATTATGAAACAGCCACCGCGTTTACGAACTGCTCATCTTTTAAACCGAGGGATTATTTTGAAGGCTTTTGCCTGGTATGGATTAGTGGCGTCCATCATTTCAACTGTGGGTTACTTCTTCGTTAACCATCAACACGGTTGGCCAAATGTGGCGTTGGCAGCATCTGGTTCTGTTTATCAGGAAGCGACAACCATGACGTTAGCTGCAATTGTCTTCTGTCAAATTGCGGCTGCCTTGAATTGTCGAACAAAGAATTCCTCAATTTTTAGCATTGGTATTTTCAGTAATCGACGTATTTGGGGCGGCATTATTTTTGAAGTGTTTCTCCTAGCCTTACTAATTTATGTGCCCTTCTTACAGGGATTGTTCAATACAGCTGCAATTGGCTGGCAAGACTGGATTTTGTTAGTCTGCATTCCAATTCCACTTGTGTTAATTGAAGAGATCCGCAAGTACTTTATGCGTAAAAAAGTGCGAGTTTAATAAAAGCGTTTCACTAGAAATTTCTGGTGAAACGTTTTTAGTTCGCAATTTAATTTTCGAATAGTCAAAGCGTGTTATCATGAGTTATAAATTTGAAATCGAAATGGAGAGATGTTTGATGAGCGTACTAACTGATACATTCGAGCTTCGCAATGGCGTCAAGATTCCTAAGGTTGGCTTTGGTACTTGGCAGATTCCTGATGGTGAAGTTACATACAATGCTGTCAAAAACGCCTTGGCAGCTGGTTATCGTCATATTGATACTGCTTGGCAATATGGCAATGAAGACAGCGTAGGTAAAGCAATTCGGGATTCCGAAATTGCGCGTGACCGAATTTTTGTCACAACTAAATTGCCAGCAAAAAGTAAGAGCTACGAAGAAAGTCTGCAATATTTCGAAGAATCCATTAAGAACCTTGGTTTGGATTATGTTGATTTGTTCTTAATTCATGCGCCGTGGCCATGGGATGAAATGGGTGCGGATTATTCTAAAGAAAACGTCGAAGTTTGGCGGGTAATGGAAGAGATTTATAAATCAGGTCGTGCAAAGGCGATTGGAATTTCTAACTTCAATGTTCAGGATCAAAAAAACATTTTGGAAAACTGTGAAATTGAACCAATGGTTAATCAGCTTCAGTATTATATTGGGTATACGGAAACTGGTAATGTGCGGTTTGCCAAACAAAGCGGCATGTTGGTGGAGGCATTTTCTCCATTGGCAACGGGTTACTTATTGCATAATCAAGATGTAGCAGATATTGCCAAGAATAATCATGTGTCGGTGGCACAGTTGGCCATTAAGTACTGTTTGCAGCATAATATTGTGCCGTTGCCAAAGGCGATTAACCCAACCCATATTGAGGAAAATACTAATTTAGATTTTGTGATTCCGGATGAAGATATGGAAACGTTGGATAGCTTGGTGGATACGGCGCCGGGTGAGGACCATAACGAATAGATAGTGAGTGAAGCAAAACGAGAAGACCGGCAATATAAGTGTGACGGATGCAGGATGAAGTCCTGCTGGAGTCATACTTATATTGCCGGTCTTGTTTTGCGGAGCTGTCCTCAACTATAAAAGATTAAAACCATAAGCATGATGGAGGCGGGATCGCAATCCCGCAGGAATCGTGCTTATTATCTGCCTTTTGACTTGTCGAACGGTCCTAAAACTCAATGAAAAAGCAATCAAAGATCTGAAACCAAGATTCCTCAAACAATAATTTTGTTTGAACCCTTACAAATCCACGCCACCATCAATTCGCATAACTTGTCCTGTCATAAAGTCATTTTCCATACAGTACAAATAAGCCGATGCTACTTCCGCAATAGTCCCTACTCGTTTTAGCGGCACATTTTCGGCAAACTGCGATTCTTGCGTTTCAAGAGAACTTGCTGATAGTTCTCGCCACAATCCTGTTGGCGTCCAAGTTGGTGAAACTGCATTGACTCGGTAATTTGGTGCTAATTCAACTGCCAAGCCCGCGACCATCGTATTGATCGCTTGATTTCCAATAATCGCACCAGACGCATCACTTGGGTGACCACCTGAACCCGATGTAAAAATTAAGGAACCCTTTTTGTTAAGATGCTTACTGGCAATTTGAGCTACCTGCAAATTCACAAAAAACTTATCCTCAATCGTTTTACGAATTAAGTCTAAAAAACTATCCAAAAAGCCACCACCCATTGCACCCCCGAGTGTGGAAATCACATGATCAAACGGTTCATTTTCTTCAAAAAAAGAATTTAACGATTTTGCATCTTGCGCATCAAAAGCTTTGCCAGAAATATTTGGATATTTTTCTGTATTTTCAATCAAAAATTCATTTAATCGTTCTTGATTGTGACCAACAACACTCACTTGAGCACCTTTCTTAGAAGCCAGTTTAGCGACTTTACCACCAAATCCTGAAGTCCCACCAATTATTAATACGCGTTTCTTATTTAAAGTCATTATTTTCTCCCTATCAGTTAATGGCTTAAGTATAAAGAAAGAAAAATTAATTTACGAACATTTGCATTGATCAACTAAAATAAAATTAAAATATTTTGTACCACTGTAGTGCAACACTGATATTAGGATTGGCTGTATAAAACAGGGTATCCACACCACCAAGTTTCATTCCTTGTTTTTGATAAAACTGGCACGCATTTAGATTATCATCTTGCGCTTCCAATTGAAGACCCACATGCTTATTATCCCGCGCCCATTTTTCAGCAGCATCAAATAATTGTTGCCCAATTCCTGCATGACGATGGCCTGCCTGAATGGCAATATTTTCAATGTAGCAAAACTTATTCCAGTTCCTAAACATTCGAATTTGACCCACATTTTTGCCGTCCAAATAGGCAAAGTACAACTGCTTTTGTGGATCGGCTAAATACGAAGCATCTGGTTTTTCAGCGGGAAATTTAGTTGCTTTGGCCGTTTCAAAGGGGATTTCTTTAATTGTCCACCGCCCATCTTTCAAGCTTGGAACAACCCGTCCTGTTAGCTCAAATTGCGTGTTTGAAGCATCCCAATCTGCCATGTTTTCTTTGTTTAATGCGACTATTTTTAACATTCTATATAAATCCTTTCCTTATCAAGTGAATGTGAAAAGTATACCACTTTGAAGGATCTCGCTTTTTGGCTTACTATGAAATTAGGACATTTTAAGAAAGAAGGTCTTCAATTGACGCCAAAGCAGCTCAATGACGCGCGTTACAAACTGTCGCCATTTAAGAAATTATCACCAGAACAACTTAATTTAAAAAATAAAATCATGACTTTTATTAATGCGCACCTTGGTCAATCTAAACATGCCGTTTTTACCATTTATGGCGCAGCGGGAACTGGTAAAAGCGTTGTTTTAAGTCAGATCTTTAACGATCTTCAAACCGCAGCACGTAGCGAGGCAGACGATCCATTAAACGGTACAAAAAACGTTTTTTTGGTGAACCATCCCGAGATTTTGAAAGTTTATCAAGAAATTGCTGGCGAGCAACCACACCTGTTTAAAAAGGACTTTGATCGCCCCACCTCTTTTATCAATCGTCGCAACAAGGATCATCTAACTTACGACATTGCCATCATTGATGAAGCCCATCTTTTATTGTCGCGACCGGATCGTTACGACAATTTTGATCAACAAAATCAATTAGTCGAAATTATCAAGCACAGCAAAATTGTAGTTTTAGTATTCGATGAAAACCAAGTTTTAAAAACCAAAAGCTACTGGGATCGCGCACGTTTATCCCAAATCGTTCAGCCCTATTCGCATGAGGAATACGTCCTGCACGATCAGTTTCGAATGCAGGTCGATCCCAAGCTAGTCACTTGGATCGATGAATTCACACATGGCCACCTCACCCCAGTTCCACAGCACAGGGACGATCACTTCGATTTTCGGATTTTTGACGATGCCGAAGCAATGCACCAGTTAATAATCAAACAAAATCAAAAAGTCGGTTTATCCAGAATCGTTTCAACGACTGGCTATCCTTCCAAATTAGACGGGGGCAAACATTATATTGTAGAAGGTAACTTTAAGTTGCCATGGGATCAGTATAATTATTCACGGCAGTCCTGGGCCGAAAAACCAGAAACCATTAATGAAGTTGGGTCAATCTATACGGTTCAAGGATTTGACCTGAATTATGTTGGCGTTATTTTGGGACCGCCTATCGAATATGATCCGGAAACTGATGGCGTCACGATTAATTTAGCCAAAGTCACGGATAGTGAGATCTTTAAAAAACGGGCTGATTTAACGGATCCTAAAGAGCTCACTAAAATCAAAAAACAACTTATTATGAACACCCTTAATGTGCTCTTAAAACGTGGTGTTCGAGGTTTGTATATTTATGCGAGTCAATCTGCTTTGCGAAAACGACTTTCACAACTTTAACTCAAAAAACTAATTAACAGAAGTTTCTGCTAATTAGTTTTTTAGCCTATGCACTTGTAATATGAATTGTCTTGCTAAAGCCTTGATTCAAGAATTCCCATAAAGGTGTGGTAATCCCCAATTCTTCTAGATCACTGGGTGACAACTCATAGCGAATGGCATCCTCATCACCTGCGATCACTTTTTGAACCCAGTTTGGTTCCCGGATAAGTTCTTGGCCCATTGCCGCAAACTCAAACCCATCGGCAATCACCTTTTCGGCTTCGACTGGTTTTGTAATCTGACCAACCACAATCATTGGCACTTTATGATCGACTACTTTTTGAATCTTTTCAATCAGTGGCTGACTGTCAGTTTTGTCATTTGCAGAAGTTTGCCAAACCTGATTCAACGAAACGTGAAGATAATCAATTCCACTTTCAATTAAGGAAGGAATCAACGCCAATGTATCCGCAATTCGGATCCCTGGATTCTCAATTTCTTCCGGTGAAATTCGATATCCCACAATAAATGTGGCTGGCGCATATTTTTTAACGACGCGCCGAACCTCTTCAACAACACCTACTGGGAAGTTCATTCGTTGATCCAACGTACCACCCCATTGATCGCGACGACGATTAGAATGAGGAGAGAAAAACTGTTGAATAAGATAAGTATTGGCACCATGAATCTCAACACCATCAAAACCCGCATTAATTGCGCGTTTTGTGGCGCTACCGAAATCTTTGATCACTTCTTCGACTTCTTCTTCGCTCAGTTCGCGTGGCGTCTCAGAATCCGGCCGTAATGCTTTGACAGCACTAGCACTAACCGGTTGCTCACCACGTAAAATTGCGCTGTTAGTCATCCGGCCAGCATCAAAAATCTGGAGGATTGCCTTAGCACCGCGGCTCTTTATTGCTGAAGCTAAACGTGCTAATTGGGCAACATCTTGATCTTTGTTAACTGCTAGTTCACCTTCGAAACCCTTACCAAGTTCCGAAACGTTCGCACAGCCCGTAATCTCAATACCAACTCCGCCGGCTCGTTTCCGATAGTATTCAATCTCATCATTAGAAACCACGCCATCCTCGAAAGCGCTCCGTTCTGTCATTGGTGGCATGACAATGCGGTTCCGCACGGTTGCGCCATTTGCAAAAGTAAACGGATCTAAAAATTTATAATCTGACATAGAGTCATCCCTTTTTTATAATTTAATCACTTTTATTATAGCCTCAAACGCATCATAACTTGTATGATTTGGCTTGCAAATCTGTTTATTGCCACATATTCACAGCTTCAAAGTAGAATCAAAAATCACAAATTCTCAATAGAAAATCTTTTCTGAAAAATTACTTGGTATTTTCAAAATTTATCCGATATAATGAGAAAGTAAACAAAACTGAAGCACATATATTTTTGTGCTCAATGTTCGACTTCCAACAGAAGATATTCAGCGGTTTTAACAAATTAACCTCCAATTCTAGTGAAAGTGCAACATACCTTATTAAGGTATATGGTGCTTCAGTTAGAATTCTGGAGGTTTTTTTATGCAAGAAACATCATCAATTAGTACGAAAACGAAATTATCCATTGTGGGTACCGCTGGCTTGGCCTTCTGTGGAGTTCTGGTCGAAACAGCCATGAACGTCACCTTTCCGACTTTAATGGCTCAGTTTCATGAAAGCTTAAATAACGTCCAATGGGTCACGACCGCCTACTTGTTAGTCGTAGCAGCAACGATGACCGTCACTGCGTTTGTTCAACGTCGGTTTAAGTTTAAAACGATTTTGAGTGCGGCCGGTATTTTATTTATTTTGGGAATTCTATTTTCTGGTTCTGCCAGTTCACTGACATTTCTATTAATTGGTAGAATTATTCAAGGAATCAGTACTGGCTTGACCATGCCGCTCATGTTTGCCATCATTATGCAACAGATTCCTCTCAGCAAGCAAGGCCAATATGTCGGAACAGCCGGTATGGTTGTCGCCTTTGCACCATCCCTAGGTCCAACATATGGAGGTTTTATTACTCAAATGTATAACTGGCCACTAATTTTCTGGATAACCTTGCCGATCGGTGTCGTCAGCTGTGTACTGGCTATTTCGACCATTCAACAAGGCCAGTCACCAGTCAAAAGTAGTTTTCCGTTTGCTCAATTTATTTTGATCTTTTTGGGCCTGACAGGTCTTACTTTGGCCATCAATCACGCTGGTAGTGGTAGTTTAACAACCCCACTTGTATATGGAAATTTCATTTTTGGCTTTTTGTGTTTTGCCATTTTCGTCATTCTGTCACTTCGAAGTAGTCAGCCTTTAATTAATATTCATATTTTCAAAAACTCGCTTTTTACCCGAGCTGTACTAATTTACTTTTTGATCCAATTTGTGCAAATTGGTTTGACTTTTGTACTGCCAACCTTCGCCCAACTCTCCCTGCAGAAAGGTGTGATGCTGTCGGGTATGATGTTACTGGCTGGTAGTTTATTTTCTGCAGTTGTCGCTCCCCTAACTGGTCAATTACTCGATCGCTACTCACCAAAAATACCATTTTCAATTGGGGCAATATTCATTTTGTTGGGGATTGGACTCCTGCTTATCTTTACAAACTACCTGTCAACTACCACAATCGTTATTTTCTATACAGTTTACATGTTAGGATTCAGCTTTTTATTCAACAATTCGTTAACCTTTGGCCTGCAACAATTAAAGCCCGCCCAAATTGGTGATGGTAACGCAATTTTTAATACTTTACAACAATATTCGGGATCACTAGGGACTGCGATTGCTTCAACAATTTTAGCAATGACCGCTCAGAAATATCCTAACCTGTCAGAAGTTAAACAAACCGTGGTTGGTAGCCACTCTGTTATCCTATTCTTTGCCGCGTTGTGTGTGCTCGCAACCATATTAATTACCTCTTTACCCAAGAAAATTACTAAAAACTAATTTTATAACTCAAAAAAATCTCTCCTGATTATAAACCAGAAGAGATTTTTTGTATTCTCTATTGCCGCCACTTTTTAAGAATTTCAAGTTCAGTTTCACTAACTTTGTTTTCAGTTTTGGCTACTCTGATTAATGTACTGTAATTAGTGACTGTGTGTAATGGTAACGCGGCTTCCCTAAAGTTCACCTCAGCTGCTGATAATTGATAGCTAAAGATGCCAGCTACTCCAATTGCAGTCGCATCCGCTTTCTGGACCGCCTGAACAGCTCCTAAAACACTTTGGCCAGTTGAAATAAGATCATCAATGACAACCACTTTTTGACCAGGTTTCAGTACGCCTTCGGTTTGTTTGTCCTGACCATGATCCTTAGGTTTAGACCGCACATAAATCAGAGGAAGATTCAGTTTTTCGGCCACCCATGCTGCATGCGGAATCCCTGCCGTAGCGGTACCGGCAATTACTTCTACATCTGGATAATTGGCTTTGATTAATTCTACTAAACCTTTACAAATCAACTGGCGAACTTTAGGATAGGAAATCGTCAATCGATTATCGCAGTATATTGGACTTTTTAATCCGCTTGCCCAGGTGAATGGATCGTTTGGGCGTAATGCCACCGCGCCAATTTCTAATAAAGAATGTGCAACTTGTTCAGCAATTGTCATCTTATTTTTCCTCCTTAAACTCTTCAGCAATCTGTTTGTATGCTAATTTAGGATCCACACTTTGGGTAATTGGCCGGCCAACCACAATGCCGTTACTGCCCAGTTTGGCGGCTTGATTGGGTGTTACCACTCGTTTTTGATCTCCATTTTGAGCAGAATTGGGTCGAATTCCGGGGGTGATGAACAAGAAATCCGGATTAACTACCTCACGAATCACCGGCACTTCCAATGCGGAACAAATGACGCCATCCAAACCAGTACTTTCAGCTAGTTTGGCATAATTTTGCACGGATTTTTGCAAAGAAATCGCTACGTACTGCTGGTTATGTAAAATCTGATCATCAATCGAGGTTAACTGAGTAATTGCGAGGAGTTTGGCCGGTGCTTTACCAATTTCTTGAGCTCCTTGCATTAAACCTCTTTTACTGGCCGCCAACATTTCTGACCCACCAGCGGCATGAATAGTAGTCATTTCAACCCCCAGGGCGCCAATCACACGTGCTGCTCGTTCCACTGTATTAGGAATATCATGCAACTTTAAATCCAAGAAAACGGTAAATCCCATGGCTTGCACATGTTTAACGATCCTTGGTCCGAAGTGATAAAATACTTCCATTCCGATTTTGACCATCGGCCGCGGATTAACGTCCAACTGTTTTAAAATTGTGTTTACTTGATCTAGATTAGCAACATCTAAAGCCACAATCGGCGAATATTTAATCAAAATGAACCTCCTGCAACTGTTTCAAATTATCAATGCCATAAAAGTCCATCACTATTGGTAACTGGGCGATGATTTTCGGACAACTTAGCGGATCATGGAAATTCGCCGCGCCGACTTCGACCGCACTCGCTCCGGCCATCATCATCTCCAAAACGTCTTCGGCACTCGAAACACCGCCCACCCCAATGATTGGTAACTGACAGGTTTCATGAACTTTATGAATCATGGCTAACGCGATTGGTTTCAAGGCTGGACCTGATAACCCTCCTGTACCATTGGCTAAAGCTGGTTTCCGTGTCTTCAAATCAATACTAAGCCCAGTCAAGGTGTTAATCATGGTCAAACCGGCCGCCCCACCAGCTTCAGCAGCTTTGGCGATCGCCGTCACATCTGTAATATTGGGTGTCAGTTTGACATATAGGGGCACCCGGCTAACCGCTACACATTTCCGTGTCAACCTTTCCACCAGTTTAGGATCCGTTCCCATGGCTAATCCGCCATTTTTAACGTTGGGACACGAAATGTTCAACTCAATTGCCTTAATGTTGGGTGATTCGTTTAAACCTTTGACAACCGCAATATACTCGTCTTCACTAAATCCCGCTGCACTGGCGATAATGGGCAATTCGGGAAAATGAGCATCTAGCCAAGGCAGTTTTTCGGCAACGGCTTGTTTAACACCTACATTTTGTAAACCATTGGCGTTTAACCACCCGGCAGTCGTTTCCGTCGTACGTGGCTTAGGATTGCCGGTACGCGGTTCTATGGTTGTGGACTTCACAACCAGCCCACCAAGAAGATTCAAGTCGAAACGTTGCGCAAATTCTTGACCATACCAACAAGTTCCACTGGCTGGCATCACAGGATTTTTAAGTTCTAAACCAGGTAAACTAACTGCTAATTTATTTTCTGACATTCGATGCAACCTCCGTTTTTAAATGGCTTGAATTAAGTAAGCTTGGCTCTTTAGCATGGTGACAACTGCTGATAAGGTATCTAGTGAGGTCAATACAAGAATCTCATGACTGATTGCTAGCGCTCGAATCTTGGTATCATCATTAACGGACTCCATATTGTCATCCACCGTATTCACGACCAGTTGATTTTTTTGATCTGTTAACAATTGTGCAATTTGCGGTGAATTTTCACTTAACTTCTCGACTCGCTGTTTAACTAACACGCCGCGTTCCGTAAGATACTGAGCAGTTCCTTCTGTCGCGTACAAATTAAAACCGAGCTGAACTAATTGTCGAGCTAATTCAGTTGCTTGGGGCTTTTCAGCATCCCGCACGGTCATCAAGATATTGCCGTGGGCTGGTAAGTGAACCCCACTGGCTTCAAACGCTTTGTACAGTGCCTTTTCAAAGGAACAGTCACTGCCCATCACTTCTCCAGTTGATTTCATTTCCGGTCCTAATAAACTGTCCACGCGGTTTAATTTACTAAAGGAGAAAATCGGTGCTTTGACATGAACCAGTTTGGACGGCGCCTGAATTCCAGTCTCATACCCTAAGTCGGCCAATTTTTGACCCATAATGACTTGCGTTGCTAATTGAGTCATTGGAATTTTAGTCGTCTTACTCAGGAATGGCACAGTCCGGCTGGCGCGTGGATTCACTTCGATAACATAAGCTTGTTCATGATGAATGACAAACTGGACGTTCATCAACCCAAAACAGTTCAAGGAATGAGCTAATTGAATGGTGGCCTGTTCAATTTGTTTAATAACGGTTGTGGATAATGTCTGCGGTGGATAGACGGCCATTGAATCACCAGAGTGAATGCCAGCGCGTTCGATGTGTTCCATAATGCCCGGAATCACAACTGTGTCACCATCACAAATTGCATCAACTTCACACTCCTTACCTACTAAATACCGATCTAATAAAACGGGGTGCTCGTGCGAAACTTCAATTGCTGCATGCATATAATGCTTTAATTCTTCGTTATTATGCACAATTTCCATGGCCCGGCCACCTAACACCTAACTTGGTCGTACTAACAACGGATAGCCAATTTTTTCACCAATTGTGAGGGCCTCTTCATTGGTAGTGGCGGTATCGCCATATGGTTGGGGAATTTTAAGTTCTTCAATAATTTGATTAAACTGATCTCGATCTTCAGCACGATTGACGTCTTCGACCGCAGTGCCCAATATTTTGACACCATGATCGGCTAATGGTTTCGCTAGATTGATGGCGGTTTGCCCACCAAACTGAACAATCACTCCGCGTGGCTTTTCTAAATCAGCAACGTTTAAAACATCTTCTAGTGTCAAAGGCTCAAAATAAAGTTTGTCCGAAATTGAGAAGTCCGTTGAAACTGTTTCGGGATTATTATTCATAATGATCGCCCGATAACCAGCAGCTTTTAAAGTTTGAACACAATGCACAGTCGCATAATCAAACTCAATTCCCTGTCCAATCCGAATTGGCCCTGCGCCAATGACCATAACGGTGGGTTGCTCACTTGAATGACTTTCGTTTTCTTCTTCATAGGTACTGTAAAAATAAGGCGTGTGCGATTCAAACTCGGCCACACACGTATCAACCATTTTGTACACTGGCCAAATTTGTTTAGTTCGACGTAAGGCTCTAATTTCATCAGCTGTTTTATGCCAAGCCTTGCCAATGACGACGTCGGTAAAGCCATTCTGTTTGGCAAGTTTTAACACCGCTAAATCACCGGGATGTTGTTGCAACAGAGTTTCAATTTCTAAAATATGGCTCAATTTATCTAAATAAAATTCATCTATCTTAGTTAATTCATGAATTTCGGCAACCGACCACTGCCGCCGTAAAGCTTCCATGACACAAAACAACCGATCATCGCGAGCTCTGACTAACCGTTCTGTGAGTTCCTGTTCTGTTAGCCTTGTTAATTCTGATGAGCCCATCAAATCGGACCCAATTTCCAACGAACGGACCGCTTTTTGAGTAGCCTCTTCAATGTTACGGCCAATTGCCATGACTTCACCAGTAGCCTTCATCTGGGTGCCCAACAGACGATCCGCATGATTGAACTTATCAAATGGCCAGCATGGAATCTTACAGACCACATAATCTAAAGCGGGTTCAAATGCTGCATAAGTTGTTTGGGTAATTGGATTTTTAATTTCATCAAGCGTTAAACCTACCGAAATTTCAGCCGCCATCTTTGCTATCGGATAACCGGTTGCTTTTGAAGCCAATGCTGACGAACGGCTCACCCGTGGATTGACTTCAATAATGTAATATTGATAACTGTTGGGATCCAAGGCCAATTGAACGTTGCACCCGCCTTCGATTTTCAATGCTGAAATTAGTTTTAAGGAAACATCCCGTAGTATTTGATATTCACGATCCGACAAAGTTTGCACTGGTGCGTACACAATTGAATCACCGGTGTGAATGCCCACTGGATCAAAGTTTTCCATTGAACAAACCACCATCGTGTTGTCATTGTGATCCCGCATCACTTCAAACTCAATTTCCTTAAATCCAGCAATACTCTGTTCAATTAAGACTTGCGTAATTGGCGACAAGTCTAACCCGTTCTCAGCAATGGCGGTGAGCTCATCCATGTTTTCAGCAATCCCACCGCCTGTTCCACCCAATGTATACGCTGGTCGAATGATAACGGGAAACCCAATTTTTGCAGAAAAGTCTTGAGCTTCTTTGACGGTCGTTACCGTTAACGATTTGGGTACCGGCTCGTTTAATTTTTGCATCAGCTCTTTGAACTGTTCCCGGTCTTCAGCTTGATTGATCGACTTCAAACTGGTTCCCAAAAGTTCAATGTTAAAATCAGCTAACACACCAGCTTCAGCCAGTTGTTTAGCCATGTTCAATCCCGTTTGACCACCCACCGTTGGTAAAATGGCGTCCGGCCGTTCTTTGCGAATAACCCGACTCACAAATTTCAAAGTCAGTGGTTCGATATAAACTTGGTCGGCAATCTCTGGATCCGTCATAATTGTGGCCGGGTTAGAATTGACGAGGACGACTTCGTAACCTTCCGCCTTTAAAGCTAAACAAGCTTGTGAGCCAGAATAATCAAACTCAGCGGCTTGGCTAATGATGATTGGACCAGAACCGATCACTAAAATTTTATGAATATCTTGACGTTTAGGCATGTGTGCTGACCCTCCTTTGACGTTGAAAACTGTCGATATTATCTAAAAACTCATCGAAAAGGTAACTTGCATCGTGGGGACCGGGGGCGGCATCTGGATGAAACTGAACCGAAAAGGCGGGATATTTTTTATGCCGTAAACCTTCAATAGTTTCATCGTTAATTTCTTGATGAGTCACCAACAAATCGGTTTGCTCAACTGAATCGGCGGCGACCGCGTAGCCATGATTTTGCGCCGTAAAGTCAATCCGATTAATTGCGATTTCTCGAACAGGATGGTTAAACCCGCGATGCCCAAACTTCATCTTGAACGTATCGGCCCCATTAGCTAAGGCAAACAACTGGTGACCTAAGCAAATTCCAAACAAAGGCACCTGTGTTTCAACTGTGCGAATCATTTCCAAGGCATTCGGCACATTTTTCGGATCACCAGGACCATTACTTAGAAAAACCCCATCAGGTTGGTAATTTAGAACTTGTTTAGCGGTGGCAGTGGCTGGCAAGACCGTGACGTTGCATTGACGCTGAGCAAGTTCGCGTAAAATGCTATGTTTCAAACCGAAATCAATCACCACAATTCGTTTGCCAGAATTGGGGTTCGGGTACGCGTTTTGCGTCGTACTTTGTTCAACCAAGGTAGTCAGTGTCGTTTTCAAACCACCGTGAATAAAGTCCTGCGCTTCTTCCACAGTGTTGACAAGTGCCGCTTTCATGGTACCTTGTGCTCTCACAATCTTGGTTAACTCTCTTGTATCGATCCCAGAGATGCCGGGAATTTGATGCTGTTTCAGAAATTTATCCAGGTTCATTTGACTGCGCCAATTACTAACTTTGCGTGCTAACTCATGGACGACCACCCCCGCTGTTCTTGGTGTGACTGATTCATCATCATCAAAATTGATGCCGTAATTTCCGATTAACGGGTATGTAAACATGAGGATCTCACCGTTATAAGACTGATCGGTGATAGATTCTTGATAGCCAGTCATCCCTGTATTAAAAACCAGTTCACCAGTGCAGCTGACTTCGCCACCAAACGCATTTCCTTCGTAAATACCGCCATCTGCTAATACTAAATATCTTTTTTTAGTCATTATTTGGCTTCCTCCGATATGTCACTTTTCCATCCACTACTGTCAAAACTGTGGTTCCGAAAACTTTTTCACCAAGGAAAGGTGAATTATGTCCCTTTGACAAGAAATTTTTAGCCTCAATTATTTTTTCCTGAGTTAAATCAAAGACCGCAATGTCGGCCAAAGACCCAACTTTAAGTTGTCCCGCTTCGTTTAAGTGAAACAGCCGTTTTGGTGCCCCGCTCATCCAATCGATTAATTTATCCAGCGGCCAAAGACCAGTTTTGACAAATTTCGTATATAACAACGCAAAGGCCGTTTCTGATCCGACAATTCCGTTGGGTGATGCCAAAATTCCTTGTTTTTTCTCGGCATCCGTATGTGGGGCGTGATCCGTAGCAATCATATCAATCGTGCCATCCATCAATCCGGCCACACAAGCTAAGCGATCTTCTGGACTTCGCAGCGGCGGATTCATTTTAAACTGCGATTTTTCATCACCAACAATCATGGAATCGTCTAACAAAAGGTGATGTGGGGTCACTTCACAGGTAACGTTCACACCTTGCGCTTTAGCAAGCCGAATCAAATTGATACTTTCCTTAGTGGACACATGACAAACATGATAATGCACACCTGTATTAGCCGCTAAAACCAAATTACGGGCGATTTGCACAGCTTCGCTAACATTATTCACTCCGGGTACGCCCAACCTTTCAGCAGTCATCCCCGCGTTTAGGACACCGCCATTTGTCAAAGCCATATCCTGCGCATGATCACATAATGGCAAATGTAGTTTGGCAAGTTCTCGCATCGCTTCCAGCATTATGTGGGCATTTTCGATTCCAGAGCCATCGTCGCTAAATGCGAATGCCCCGGCCTTTGCCAGTTGACCAAAATTGACTACAAACTGGCCTGCACGATTTTTGGTAACGGGCGCATACTGTTTAATTTTGATTGGGGTTTGCCTGTTAAGTTCTAATTGCCGTTTGAAACGTTCTTCAGTATCTGGAGTTGGATTCAGATTTGCCATCGCTCCAATTGTCGTGAAGCCCCCATGTAAAGCCGCCATACCCCCCGTTTTAACGGTCTCTTTATTGGTAAAACCGGGTTCGCGTAAGTGCACATGAAGGTCAATCAAACCAGGAGAAATAAAATCTTGATGTAACTCAATCACTTCATCTGCTTCGGCTGTCGAGCCGTTAAGTTCTTGGATACGGTTATTTGCAATCAAAACTGTCAGTGTTTGTAACTTATGATCGATCAACCCAATTCCATTTTTTAATAACAGTGTCATCCCAACTCAACTCCTACAAAAGTTTTTGGTAGCGCAAGATACTACTTAAAATGGCCATTCGAACAAACACCCCATTTTTCATTTGGGTAAAAATTTTTGAATGGGGACTTTCAACTAAGTCATCATCAATTTCAACACCCCGATTAACTGGGGCCGGATGTAAAATAATGGCATCAGATTTCATTTTCTGAATGCGGCTTGCGGTAATGCCAAACTTGTCGCGATAGGTGTGCTCGTCAAAATCACTATTTGCGCTTCCTGAAAGCCGTTCATGTTGCACCCTCAAGATGTTAATCACATCCATGTGAGGTAAAAGTTCTTCAAAGTCACCAAACTTTCCATATCTTTCTAGCTTCGCATCAAACCACTTTTCAGGACCGGAAAAGTAAACCTCGGCGCCTAATCGGGAAAGCATTTCTGCATTGGATCTTGCTACTCGAGAATGGAAAATGTCCCCATTGATCAACACTTTTAAACCTTTAACGTGCCCAAATTGCTCCTGAATGGTCATCATATCCAACAAACACTGGGAAGGGTGTTGCCCGGAACCATCGCCGGCATTGGCAATTCCAATTTTTAAGTTAGGATTCTCAACTAAATCTTGATAATACTCATTTTTGGGATGGCGAATCACCGCAATGTTGACGCCAATTTCTTCAATTGTTCGCAAGGTGTCATATAAACTTTCACCCTTATTTACAGAACTCGTTGCGGCGTTGAAGTCCAAGACCTGCATCCCTAGTTTTTTCTCCGCCATTTGAAAACTGGTTTTGGTTCTGGTGGAATCTTCAAAAAATAAATTCATCGCATACGCTGGCTTTAGTAACTGTACCTGTTTACCAGCTTTAAAATCTTGAGCTTCATGAATTAAATCTACGGCCTCATCTGCGGTTAACTGATCGATTGAAACTAAATTTGCTTGTATTTGTTCTGCCATGGTGTTTCTCCCTTTCATTTCACAAAAAAAGCACTTAGTTAATCGTTTTCTGATTAACTAAGTGCACTAGCTTGTTGCGTGTAGACCCCTTGCGAAAAGTTTTTTTGCAAAGACTTTACTGCACCGTTTTGTTCTCTCAGGAAACATTTAAATGGTTCAGTGACATTATTTAATTTTAAAAAAGATCCCTTAGCCGTTCAGCCAAGGGATCTTCCTGTTACTTTCATCGGAATCCTTCTTGGTCTCTCGGACTAAGTTAAAGGTCTTTTGTGTTGTGATTACAATAGTCTTAAACTTGGCGGATGTCAACCTGGATTCTGCAAATGTCAGATTGAAACTTTACTTGGCAATGGTTTTATATTTTGTTTCGTTGCAACGTTGGCACAAGAGTGTGGGCGCTACAGAGATAAATCGCCAAGTCGCATCGATACACTCTTTGCGTCAACCTCTCCACTAGCATAAGTCGGATATTTCTAAAAACATCAAGTAGGCCCTAAACCAAAATGAATGTAACTTGTCCCAGAATTACTGACTAAATGTCGTACCAAAGATATCTGCTTCACATAACTAGGTTGGTTACTATCTCTAAAGACCCTTTACACATAATTGTTCAAATTAAACCGTACTTCATCTAACATTACGCTTTGCTTTTGTTATACTTATTTGTGGAGCGATTAATTGATATCCATGAAATTCACTAGTCCATTTAAATTATGGATAAATTGTTATACTCTCCGGAGGAGTTAAGAATGAAAAAAAGAAATATTAGTTTGGCTTTGCTATTAGCATTAGTCTTTGTAGTGTTGTTTCCTACTAACGCGCAAGCATCAAAATATTTAAGCGGTAACTCTTATGCTAAAGAAGCAAAAACACATGTTATTGCTAAAAAGACCGTTAAAGTTTATAAAGTAAAGACTGGCACTTATGAAGCAAAAAACATCGCCTACAACTATGGCACCATCAAACGAGGTACAGCATTTTATAGATCTGGATATTTAATGAGTACCGGGGGCTATATAGTTAAATCCGGAAAATATTACCATAATAGCCGCACTTTTTTCATTGTTCCCCAAACTAATGCTAACTGGTGTACAAAATATAGCCGTAATTTTGTAATTTGGAACAAGTCAATGAAATTATTTAACACCAAACGAAAAACTAGTAATGCTTGGATTTATTCCAAGCCTGGTGGTAAAAAGCTACATTACCTAAAGAATTATCCCAGAACAATTTGGATTGCAACTAGGCACGAAAAAATTGAAAGTGGCGCAATTTATTACTATGTACACTCCAAACATGGCAGTGCTAAAGGTTGGGTATGGCGCGGAAACGTTAAACGTATCTAGTTCTGCCTTCCACTCTGGTGACTGGCTCTGGTTCGATTCCGGTTGTGGAAATCTAAAAGATTAAATCGTTAAAAGAAAAGAATTACAATTCAACCTTACCCGCAAGAATCAACAAGGAGAACATCATGTTTAAAAATGCTGACCTACTCTTTCTACAAAGTATTCCCGATGAGCTTTCTCAGGCCATTGTAGATAGCACCGTATCTTTGACAAGTGATATTTATGATCACGTTGCGCTGGTTGAAGTAACAACTGACAACCAAATTTTCATTCTCCACGCCTTGCCTTCAACTGGCAGCATCCGTGAGCCTTATTCCACTTTTAAAACTCGAAATTGGACTCACATTGACTTGTTTCGTGCCAATCAAAAAATCAACGCGTCACAAATCATTCGACAAGCTAAACAGCTTTTGAATCAACCTTATAATGCCAGCTATATTCCTGGTGAGCAAGGCTACTACTGTGCTGATTTCATATACTATGCCTTTGCAAACAACCAAATTTTCAAACTGATTCCCATGAGCTTTTCTGACCAAACGACTGGGGCTGTTTTGCCCTATTGGTTAGATTATTATTCCAAACTCGGTTTATCAGTGCCAAACGATCAACCAGGACTAAACCCCAATACCATGCTTCATCAGCAAGTCCTTCATCAAATTAGTCGTCTGAAATAAAAAGAACGTCTTGGAAATAATATTCAGGAAATATAAATGAGGCCCCAACAAAAACAATTTTTGTTGGGGCCTCATTATTTGCTATTTTTCAACTTGCGCTGCAGGTTCGCCAGCCAACAACCATTCCAAACGTTTCTTTTCGTTTGCTTTCCAGGCCGCACTGCGATCAACATCGACTGCTAATGGCTTACCAGCTTTCAATGCTGCCAATTGAGTTTCGTCAGAAGCTTGATTTAAATCATTCTTGTGACTCGTTTTGATGATTGTGCACAGCCGATTGCCATCAGAAGCTGGGCGACCATAATCATTAAACGTACCACAAACTCGAAACGCGGGCAGTTTGGAGACCAACTCTTGTGGCGTAATGTCGCGATCAAAATAATCTTTGACCATTGCCATGATTAACAGATCCATGTTGCGCTCATCAAAGGAAATATTTCGCTGGTCATCAACATTAAATACATCACGATCATACGCAAAATCTGGGGACTGTTTCATGGCATTACTCTTGGCTTCAAGCGCTGGAAAACCACTCTGCAAAATGTAATAACAATTATTATCCATGTCAGTCGCTTCTGTCAGTTGAACCGAGTTTTCTGACGAACGGTTACCGACACTCTCCAAAAATTCGGCGCCAATCGCTGTGATTTTAAACGCATCCTTGAATAATTCTTCCAACCACTCTTTTGCCTGGGTCACATCGGACAAATACTTCGATTTATCTTGCCAATATTGGTCATTTGAATAGTCTTCACCAAGTTTAAATTGCTTATATAGTTTCGACCATGAGTTAATGGTATCGATCGTTGGCACAAGGGCAACTTTAGTATAATTTGATTTTTGAACATTATTATCTAAAAAAGTTCCTGCTGCATAATTGCCATTAAATTTTAAATAATCAGCACGTTTTTTCCCAAATATTTCACTATCAGCCATATAGAATTTCCTTTCTGCTTCAGCAATGTTTATGTTTTCACGTTACCCGAAATTTAAATCGATTACAAGCGACTTATCAATATTTATCAAAAACTCACTTTTTCAAGCACAAATCGCCTAACTTTTGACCAACTGACTACCTTAGAACACTACGTCTATGTTCCCAGTTCAACAAGCTTGAAAGGGTTTACTTTTTCTGTTATTTATAATAGAATTTATGTGTCTAGGAAACAAAATTTGACATAATACAAGGAGAGAAAAATATGATTGCAATCAATTCACCACAGAAACAAGACGATATTACCAAACTTTTAACTGAATCCGATGGCGATTTCAAATACGAATTCGTTAAGAAAACAGGTATGAAGCTTGAATTCAAAGTCACCCCAGATGACTCAGCAGCTGCCGCAAAAGAAGCTAAGAGCTTAATCAAAGGTCAGCCATGGGGCTCAGTTTTATTTTTCCAAGTTCTTGCTGAATAAAATTTCCGTTTATATAAAAGGAAACTAACCACTTTATTCATTAAAAATGGTCAGTTTCTTTTTTTATTCAGTAATAATCTTCAAACCTAAGTCGATAATTTTGAAAAAAGACTGCCAAACTAGCATTAATACGAATAAAAATACTCTTATTTGAGCTTAATTCACTTTCGAAATAACAGAAAAATTTCATTCTGATTTATTTTTTTACTAAGCTACGCAAGAATTCTGCCTGAGCATGGTTAGCTTTCGCCGCCACATTATCCCGCTGATTCAACTGAAAAACATGTTCCCTAGGTTCTTCTTCAGTACCATAAACCCGAAATTCATGGGTAATCCCCCGGTCAATCAAAAATTGATCAAACCGAATTCCTTCATCATGCAAAAAATCATGATTTGCGGTCATAACAAATACAGATGGGAATTTTTCGGTCACAAAGTTTTCCGTATGCAGCTCCCGATCATATTTCTTTAACACTGCCGGCGTGTAATAGGCACTCATCATGCTATTTTCAGGCACCGCCCCAGCGCGTTTAATGAAATAAAAGCCACTATTCAAACAGCCACCCCGAATTTGAAGCTTGCCACTATCTGCTAAGCCTAAGGATTTTCGATAATCTTCATTTGAATACGCCGTTAAATATTGTTCGGCCAGCGTACCGCCTGCACTATCACCAATAATAAATACGTTATTCGTATCCAAATGATAGGCTTCACCGTGTTCAGAAACCCATTTGCCAATTAAAGCTGTATCTCGGAGTGCTCCTGGAAATGGGGTGTTAGGTGCCAAACGATAATTAAAGTTCACTACGCCGAAGCCTGCTCGTGCCCATCCCAAACAATAGTGTTGGTACAGTTCTTTAGATCCGTAGACATTTCCACCACCATGAACATCAATAATGACGGGCACATTTTTCTTAATTTCTTTTGGTGTGTAAACATCCAACAGGTTCTCCACACCGGCGGGACCATAGCTCAGATTGTCGTACCGCGTCACATCAGGAAATTGAGTGGGCAATCCAGCATCCCTTTTTTGATCATTTGCTCGCCATTCGTCCGTTGTTTGCTTGATTGCATTTAAAATTAATTGAGTTGATTCTGCCATTGTGAGGCTTCCCTTCAAAACTTTAATTTACTTATTGGTACACCTCATTTTAGCACCAAATTGCAGCGCTTTCACAAAACAAAAAAGCTCAATAACTTTTCTGCGTTACTTACCTATCTAGAAAAGTTAAAGAGCTTTAAATCGCCACAGAAAAGCTTATTTAATTTCAGGAGTCCCTTTTTCCACAGCTTCAATGAGGGCATCCATTTTATCAGGCTCTTCCTCACAATCAAAAATAGCACCGTGATAAATACCTCGGATTGGATCATCCACATCCATATACCGAGTACCAAACTTTTTCACGGTATATTTACCGTCCGGCTCCATCAAAAAGATTGCACAACCATCCGCTTCTTTGTACCCATCACGCGTAAATGTCACAGGAAATGTGCATTCTCTAAACTGATATTTAATGCCATCAGTACGTGGATGCGTCCGCATTTTGATTTCAGACAAAAGATTTTCAACAATTCCATCAAAAGTCATAATTTATAAACTCCCTTTTCAGTAACTACTTATCCTTTTAAAGTCTAGCACAGCCATGTGATAATACCTAAATAAATTTCTGGAAACAAAAAAATCTCCAAAAAATTCGTAACAGTCATAGTTTTTACTGTTGAAATTCAGAGATTTTTCTGTGTTTTAAATCTTAGATTAAATTATTTAACAACATAAGCACCCTTAAAGAAAGTGCCACCGTCAGTGGTTGTTGCGGCATCCTTTACCTTAGGATTATGCAAGAATGTTGAAGCTCCCTGATCAATCATGGCTACACCTTGTTGTTTCATCAAGATCTTTTCAGCCTTTACATAATCATCATAACGAGCTTGACTATTAGTTGCATCTGTTGTAATGGCAGCCTTCATATCCTTATCAAAACTCTTATTACTAAATGATCCAAAGTTATAAGGATTTCCAGTTTGTTCAAGCTGCAAAACATCCATCAAATCAAGAAAATCTGGACTCCAACCGGTCAACGCCATGTCAAACCCTTTATGACTCGACATCTTTGTGATTGCTGATTTCTTTGGCAAGGTAGTTTCTTTCACATCCGCACCTTTCAGAGTTTGATTGATTTCACTTTGCATATATTCAGCAACCTGTGAATTGGATCCTTCATCCCAGCACATCAAATTGATCGTCAATTTAGTTTTTCCAAGTTGTTTCATTCCTTTAGCCCAATACTTTTTGGCAAGCTTCTTGTTTTGAGTAACCGAATTGGCAACTGCTGCATCAGTTGCAAAATCCTTGCCAGTCTTTGGATTTTCAGTCAATTTAGATGGTACAAAACCTTTAGGGGTAATAGAACCATCGGCAAGAACCTTGCTGGTAACCTGTTTACGATTCAGCACAAGCGAGATTGCTTTTCGAATATTGATATTTTGCATTGCCTTATTCTTAAAGTTGTAAACTGCATAGGACATGGAATTTGCCAGTGTTGAATAAAAATCTTTATTATTCTTTTCTTGAGTGGCTTGCTCACCTGACAAAGAAATGTCATCCAACTTCTTAACTTGATACAAATTCAATGCCGTGCTGGAATTTTGAACAACCTGCATGTTAACCGTGGTCAAATGAACAGATTTTTTATCCCAGTATTTTTTATTTTTCTTCAGTTTCCAAGTTAAATTGCTACCCGTCCACCCTTTTTGAACAAAGGGCCCATTGTAAACTGTGGTTGTACTGGAAGTCCCATAAGATTTACCATACTTTTCGACCGCCTTTTTATCCTGGGGGTAAAAAGCAGGTAGTGCCGTCATCTGTTTCAAATATGGTGCTGGTTTAACTAAAGTAACTTTGAAAGTTGTCTTGTTGATTGCTTTGACACCCAAAGTTTTGGGATTCTTTTTGCCTGCTGTAATTGCATCAGCATTCTTGATTGGCGCAAACAGAAAGGCATTTGGGGCCTTCGTTTTTGGATTAACACTTCTTTGCCAACCATAGACGAAGTTTTGTGCGGTGACGGGATCGCCATTGCTCCACTTCATCCCTTTATGTATTGTAAATGTATACGTCATGCCATCCTTGCTAACCTTTGTTTTGGTGGCCGCTTCAGCAACCAACTTACCGGCTTTATTGGGATGGTAAAGTCCTTCATTTGTATTTTCTATTTGTGTCAGTGAGGTAGAGTCATCCGCGAGGGACGGATCCATCGTTTCCACCTCAGTACTAGCCATCAAATTATAACTTTGTTTAGTCGCATAATCATGGGTTCCTGCACTTGCACTTTTACTCCCGCAGCCTGCCAACATCGTAGCGGCCACCAGAAACAAAGCTGAAACTTTCAATTTTTTATCCATACAATTCGCTCTCTTTTTTCTCAATAAATAAAAAAATGCCCGCTATACTTCTTTACGAAGCACAGCGAGCAACCTAATTATCCTCTTATGACGATACTAAAAAATTATTAGCTAAGGATTGAAGTCGCAGAACCGTGCGCTTTAATTAAGAAGCTAATAATGACTAAATTACTTAAAATTGCTTTAACAAAACTGGTCATGTGACTTCACCCCTTTCGACTTGATGATGCTTATTATAGGAGTTGTAAATTAAAAGTCAACATATTTTTTAATTTAGTTTTAATGAAGCAACTCCGACCATGCATGTACGCCTAAACTTTTTTAACATCCGCTCCTGTATAGTAGCTTCCATTAGGACGATTAATCCCAAAACTGACCAAATTTATCCACGAGCAAGGTAAAAAAGTCCCACTCCGTTTGTTTTGGCGAACTGGCTAAAGGTAAAAGCGCTGTTTCGATTAATAAGGCATCTTTCCTGACACTTGGTGAATAACGACCCACATGGTACCAGTAACGATTGTTATGTGTAAATACTTGCAGTTGATTCACAATCAATAGACCTATCGTGGTCGAGTGAACCGCCAATTTACCTAATAAATAGTAGGCTAACGGATTGTCAGCCACAATTGCTGTAAGGTCCATAAAAGTAATCTTTTTCTCAGCTGGAGCCTTGGCTAGAAATGAATCCTCATAACATTTTTCACCTAACTCAGTATGTTTGGCTTCTAATTCTAAGAGCATTGGGTCAACAATTGCATCCAAACTAACCACTTGTTTTTTTGTGGGTTCTAGCCAGTATTCACACAAAAGTTTGGAATTCCAATTTACAATTTTCCAATCTGGTTTTTGCGTTTCAACTAATTGATCTAGATGAGTTAGTACCCTTTCGTTATTGCCGTTCCACACATCAAAACGAGTGCTAGAATCATCTGTATCATGATTGTCAGCCCCTTGTTTTTCCTGCAGTTCTTCATTAAGTTGCTTTATATTCTCCGTAAACGCAGGATCACTAGTTTGGATATCAAGTTCTACACTGGTTTCAATGGTAACTGCCGCCATAAACTGTTGTTCCAATTCACTTAAATTTTGAGTAGTTACCCATTTCACAATTAAATATAAGCTGACACTTTTTAACACAAAGCTGGCGTCAAAATAGGCATGTCTGTATTTTAAAAATAAATACGCTTGATGCCATTGCGCTTGCGTTAAATTTGGGAAATCGGTTTGAATCAAGCGCATGATTTCTCGACGCCCTCTTAAACTGCCATGATCCGGAATCAAATCAACTTGAAAATCTTTTTTGAAAAAATTTTCAACAACATTGTTCATGGCTATCGTTAAGTCAGGTTTGTTTTCAACTTTTGTCATAAATATGGAGGGATCACCCTTGAACCGTGTTTGTCTTCGTGTCATGAAAAGTTTCCTCATTTCTTTTTGACTGTGTTCATTTACTTTTTTATGTAGCCAACCATCATACCACTTATGTGTGCGCTTAAACACATAATTAGTCATTTCATTCGAAATTTATCTTGCACTTAGCTAAATACGCCAAAATCATATTTTTAATTTAAAATACTCAAAAATCACTAACAGACAATGCTTCACTCCAATTAACGTTGCATTCTGTTTCAAACATCCAATGTTTTATTCAAATTATGCGCACAAAAAAAGTAGCATCCGCAAAGACACTACCATCATTCTTTTAACATAACGTCATTTTATTCTCAATGCCGTTTCTAGCCATTATAGAATTCGTCAACCCTTTGTTCCATTAACCAATCCGGGACATTGGCAATTTGCGCGGCAGTATGGCCGATGATGTTCAACCGGGCATACGGAAATAGTGCCCCAGCGTTGCGTTCCCCCAACCTCATTAAGGAGATCCCGATTATAGGTAGTTGCGAAGTCAATATCTCTTTCCAACAAATCATTAGGTAACAACAACTTAGCAGCTATTTTTTCATCAGTCCATTTGTTTAAGGCACCTTGATTTTGCGAGAAGTCGGGCACATATTCAGCGTCACCAAGAATATAGTTTGCCATGCCTTTTGCTGCATACCAAGCTTTATCCTGGATACTGGCATGGCGCGCGGAAACGATGAGCACATCGATATCACTTTTTTTCGTGCGATATAACTTAAAGTCAGTTCGCAGTTCACTACTATAGTCTAATCGAAGCCCCAGCGATGATGCCAAATCTATCAAATTAACAGCCGTAAATCGATTTCCTTGAATATAGTGACCAATATAGTCTGCCATAATCGGAAAGTCACGGATAATTTCCCAATACATATACTTTCCATATTCAGGTTCCAATTTCTGATGATTTGAAGCAGGTTCCTCGTCTTGTTCATTTTTCAGATCATCGTTTTGGATCAATTTATCTTCACTCATCGCAATTATCTCCTTAGATTGATGTGGCTTGGCTTGACAACATCATTATGTTATCACTGTACTGTGCCATAATATGGCAATCTGAGATGAGAAAGAAAAAAAGATTTGATAATTTTTGATTCACACAAATTTATTTTAAAAATATCTGTTTTCTATTGAAAAAGATCAAATTATTTTAGTTATATATCTTCATCGCCAAATTATGTCGTTGGCATTATGTATAATAACCGCGTACTGTAAATAGAGCTTCACTTAGTACCACACATTTGCTGATAACATCAAGAAAGGAGAAAGACATGCCTTGCACAGGCATGAGAAAACTAAAGTAACAAACTTGGTTACATATTAATTTACGAGCTCTATCATAACATTCAAAAAAAACTAAATTAGCGATTTGATTGGAGGATACAAAATATGAAAACAAATGCTGAAATAGCTAAAGAAATAGATAATATTCAAGTAACTTTAGGCAATGATGAAGGTAGAAAACCACACATGCATGAAATTTCTTCCTTTCTAACTTATAAGAAAGTCACTGTGGACGATAAGTTGTTAACTTCTGCACGGCTCCTTTCTGATTTTCCGAAGGATGATTTGGTGCCAACACCAACAAATCTTTTAACACATTACAAGTTGAAAGTAACGGATCTAGATTTTGATGAATCCTTTACAGACTTTAGTGAGGAAAAAGGAAAATCAGAATTTAATAACAGCGCAATGTTTATCGGACTTAATATTTCTAATACTGCAAATTCTCAAGAGCTAGCAGATCAAAAAGATGATTGGTATATGTTTCACACAGATGAAACAATTAAAAAAAAGAACAGCAAATCACCTAAATTGGACAGCAACATGGTATACAACTTTGTTGAATCCCACTTTGATGACAGTTTTGATGGCTGTTACATAACGGATATTATCAAAGATACTATCGACAGTAATAGTGCCAACATAAAACAAAATTTCTTCATATCCACTCCTAGTAGAAGAAAAAAAGAATACATGTCCAGTAACGACTGGAAAGTGCTAAGTGAAGCTGAAAAATTAGAATATATATCATCAAAGATAGGTAGATATAATTTGATGCATTCAAATATTACAAAAATGGCAGAGACATTATTTAAGACTGATCAAAACAAAAAAGCATCGAAGAAAAATAATTCAGGCCATTTCGATTCATTAGAAGAAGCCGAATCTCAAGTTAAAAAGAATCGAGCTAAATTTATCGAATGTGCTAATATATTTATTCAAGAATGCAATATTATTAAGCCAAAACATTTAGTCGTTTATGGTGAGGATACTGAGTGGGCATTGCTTAGAATGTTAGATATTGATGCGGTACGACAAAACAGAAAAATTGTTGATCTTATTGAAAACCACATTGAAATTAAACATTATTCTGGCGTATATAGCATCGCAAATGCAATTAAAGAAGGCCAGCGGTTATTACATGCTGTTAACCATAATCAATCGGCAATAGCATTTTAACTTAACCATCTCGATAAATAAAAGGAAGCCATCAATCAATTTTGATTATGGCTTCCTTTTGTTATTTGATCAATTTTTAGTACCTAAACAAAACTAACTTTGTTACTTAAACATTCTATCCGCCAGTTCATACGAAATCCGAATTCCATCAACAAAATCCTTCTTCGTCATGTTTTCATTGGGCGCATGATTATGCTGATCGTAATTAGCGTATGGGATGGTTACTACCGGCACTTTGAGAATATCGGTCCAAACATAATTAGGCACAGTTCCCGCCATGACAGGTTCCACAACAACAGATCCAGTTGCTTGTTCCACAATTGACGTAAAAGTGGTGATCAGACTTTTAGATAAATCAGAAGTGCTCGGCGGAATCGAACCTAGGTAGTTTATTGAAACTTCCTTATTTTGTATTTCATTCGCAAGAACATCCTCAAGGCCCTTTTTAAGGGTTTCAATATTTTGATGCCCAACTAGACGACAATCAATTTTAACGGTGGCTTGATGCGGAATAATGGTTTTAAGGCCCTTTCCTGTATATCCGCTCTCAATGCCCGCAATATTAAACGTTGGTCGATACATTAAGCGTTCGTAAAACTCAATTTTATCAGGAATTGTGCTCAATCCGAGTTGCGCACAAATTTGTTTCTTATCGTATGGTAGCTTGTCCAATAAATCTAACTTAATTTCATTTTTTATCGGAACACCCTGATAGAAATTAGGAATCAGAACTTTTTTCGTATCAAAATCATACAGCCTCCTCAATACTTCAATGAGTTTAATTGCAGCACTCGTCATAATATTACCGGCATTCCCTGAATGATTATCATTCTGACCGGTATGCGCAGTCAGTTCAAACCCAAACAACCCGCGATTCCCTAATCGGACCACGTGCTCGCCATCTTGATTGATCGATCCATCAACCACTACCGCCAACTCAACCTGTTTCAGTAATGAGTCCCGCAGTTTTGCAACTGTTGACCCTAAGTTCACACTGCCACGTTCTTCTTCACCTTCCACCAAAAATGTGATGTTGAACGGCAACTCACCATGGAGTTGCTTGTAGGTATAGATGCCTAGAATCTGAGCCATCAACTGTCCTTTGTTATCACCAACACCACGGCCAAAATATCTACCGTCTTTCAAAATCAGTTTAAACGGATCCGTATCCCACAAACTGCGGTCACCGCCAGGCATCGTATCATAATGACCATAAAGGAGCACCGTTCGATCAGTCGTCCCTTTGATTTGGGCAACGAGCGATGGTAATCCGGCTGTTTCAATGACACTTACTTGGGCGTCCAGTAATCTTTCAAAAATTCGTTTTAAGAAATTAATACAATTTGTCATGTCGTCATCTTCATTACTTACCGATCGCGTTTCCACAAATTCAATCAACAATTTTTCAAATTCCGAATAATGGCGATCTATAAACTCGATTTCTTCACTCATTCTGGTTCCTCCTTACTAATAAATACTAATCCCCACTGTTTACAATATTAGTCTTTTTAATCAGAAATGTACCAGTTATATTTAGTCCCTAACTAGTAAAATCAAGTAACCTCAAAAAAAGCATTGGCTCAACACCAATGCTTTTCTCAATCAATATCGTCAATATGAGGAACGTTAATCTTTCGTTGTTTTACAGACACTTCATAAAAAATCCAAGCAACCAGCGCGAAGAAAATCGGTCCAATAACTGTCCAAAATGCGGTGTAATAATCATGAATTGAAAGTGGCTCAATTACCGTAAATATAATTCCCAACAAAATTACCAGCCACGTCACAATCGTTATTGTCCACGTCATAGCCTTTGTTTTGAAGAAAACAAAGGGTCGCTCTAAGTCCGTGCGTTTTTTAAAGAACGGAAAAGCGCCGACTAAAAACAAGTACGGCACAGCCGAGGAAATGTTTTCCATATCCTGCAAAACCGTGTAAAAGGACTGTGCATTGCTACCCCCAAAGGAAACGGCAAACACAATCACCGCCACAATAATAGCTTGAAGCCACATCGAATACGCAGGAACGCCAAACTTATTTAATTTGGTCATTTTTTTAGGCCAAAATTTAGCCGGTGATCCCATAATGAAGGATTTTAAAGGTGAATAAACCAAAACGAAAAACGCACCCATATCGGACAAGAACTCTTCAATACCAATAATCCGCGCAAACCAGTTTCCCAAATTAACACTGGCGGCTGCTGATAAATGTAAAGTTTTCCCAATTGACACACCTAAGTTATTCATTAAAACATATAACACGTTGCCTAAATCACTCGTTTTATTACCAAGAACGGCGTGCCAGTTTGCACTCACACCCCACAGAAAGATGCCTAGGGAATAAGCTATCAACATAATAATGGTCGAAATGATCATCGCGCGTGGAAAAGTTTTGGATGAATTTTTCACATTATCCACAACACCACCCATAGTTTCCATGCCACCATAGGCGAAAATTGCGTATACAATAAACGACATAATTGCAATTGGCGAACCAAATTGCCCGTTTGGTGAATGAATAATGGAACGCGCTGTAAATGGTTCTGCTAAATGTCCACTTTGAACAGCCAATAAAACTAAACTAATCAGTAAAAATAGCGCGGTGATGGTTAACGTAATAATTCCGCCAAACGCTGCAAACCGCGCAATCTGATTAATTCCATGCGTTGAGAAAAATGTCACGGCAAACATAAACACAATCGCGATAAGACCGATCGTTTCCACACTATTCAATCCTAGAAAGTGCCAAGACTGGGTCGTGTCGTATCCTGTGAACATTGTCGCAAATGGAATCCAGATCTTGGATGATTCCGAAACCAACCAAACGATCCACCCGGATAACCAAATGAACGTCCCAATAAATGCCAGTTCTTCTCCAATTGAACCTGCCAGCCACGAATAAATTCCACCATGAGCTTCTTTAAAACTAGCGCCATATTCGGCAAACATCATTACACTAGGAAGAAAAAATAAAATTGCCCCCAAAACGTACCACAGAATGGCGCCATACCCCATTTGATCGTATGCAACCGTAGTATTTGAAATTCCATAAATGGAGGTAAACACCATAAGAATTAAGCCAACCAGCCCAATTTTATGCTGTTTTGTGTTCTCCAACTCTTCCAAAACAAATCCTTCTCTCTAAAATAGAAATACTTGACTATTTTAGCACTTTTCCTGAAATATATGCAGTTTTTCAAATAACAATCAATAATTTAAGCTTTTATTCATTATTTAATGAATAAATACACAGGTTTATTCAAAATTTATTTTTGATACGTTCATGAATAAGCCTTACGATAGTATCAAAAATCTTTCCTTTTTCTGACCCTAGATCGTATAATGAAGGACTAAGAACGTTTCCTAAGTTACCGTTTTTGGTGAATTTGAATTACGAAACTACTTAAAAAAACAATTTGGGGATTACCCTGCTAAGATAAAAAATTAGTTATAATCCGGTTATCAATGCTAGTTTAGGAGGTGCACTAGTACTCATGAAACGACAAGATTCCCGTTCCAGCAATACACAGCGTAGAAAAAGAATTCTTAAGTTTACGCTTTGGACATCAATTGCCTTACTGTTTATTGCAACAATGGCATTTGTTTATATTCGTCATGTCAATTCCGAACCACCCGCTAATAATCTGACCTTGAGTGCCGCTAGCTCCCGAAAAGAAAAACGTGCCGAATCCGCATCAATTGCCAAGTTTGAATCTAGCCTTAGTGCTAAAGACAGATCTAACGCTCAGTCTTCCTCAATTTTCCGTGCTCGTAGTTCCATCAGTAAAGCTAAAGAATCGTTAGCACGTGAAAAAGCAGCCAACAGAAAAATGGCTGCTTCGTTGAAACGTGCACAGGCAAAATCCGCTAAAGATGCTAGTTCGGTGGCAAGAGCTGCCAAACAAAACTCAACGAATGCAGAAAAAGTTTCCAGCGAATCTGCCAAAGCAAGTTCTAACCCACAAAGTAAGGCTAGTTCAAGTTCAAAACCTAGTAGTAGTTCCAGTAGCCAATCAAAAAGTTCTTCGGTGCAAACTAGTTCACAGGATTAATATATTTTAAATTGAAATCAAATAAGAAATTAAATATTCATTTTAACAAAAAAAGCATGGTAAGCTGTAGTAGTTTTGCCATACTTTTTAAACACTCATTCATTTTACTGCCAGTGACACCTACTATTTTTGGTGCTCATTCATTTCCACTAAGTCTTTAACGATATCAAACATTAAAATTATCGGACCAAGCAAAGCATATCCAATTCTAATAAAGAAGTTGACCGTCATATCAAAATTAGTATCCCACAATGCCAGTCTTTGGGTGCTTAAATTGTGTTGCACATTTGCATAACTGTTATCTCCCCATTTGTCTTTTCTATGATATTTTGCATGTTCCTGTTGGGTAATTCTGGTACCAAGTTGTAAAAACGATAGGTTGCTTAATGACCAAATTTTTCTTTTTACTATATAAAACTGACAGATCCATGACAAAAAAAGCCAAATGTTGTAGAAATTAAGTCTTACATTGAGATGGTTTGTATTGTCAATATTGAAAAAAGCAATTAAAAACAACATGATTATCGATTGCTCAATAACTTTATGTATGTATGATTTGTTTTGCATAGGCTGACTCCTTACAGTGTTTAAGTAGTACAAACAATTAGAAAATGGTTAGTAATTTAATTCTTATTTAACCATTATAATTAAAAATTCTCTTAAGTAAACTGTAATTATCATTTTTGCCGGAAAATGTTCTTCAATTTTAGTTAAAAAACAAAAAAATACAGGTTTTCACCTGTATTAAAGTACCTCTATATTAATGATGCGTCAGGGGGGAATCGAACCCCCATCATGAGGACCGAAATCTCATGTGCTATCCATTACACTACCGACGCCTATAGTGTAATTCTAATGAACTTGAGTTCAAATTTCAACCTAAAATTTTGGCATCAACTATTTGGTGATAGCACATTCCTCCGGCCACTTCATTTATTAAGTTTTTTTCTACTGAGCAAGTTGTTGTCCACCCTTGTGTGGCCGTTGCATCCCCTTCAATAACCGTAACCACTGATTTGTGATTTTTTTCAACTCAAAATCTCGTGCTCGCTTCAATGATAACTTGGCATACTTTTGTCGTTCTTCCACACTATCTAATAATGGTTTGATGGCCTGATAAAAATCTGGCAAGCAATGATTAGACAACAATACTCCATATTTACCATTTGCCAAATATTCTTCAGCACCAGTATTGTACATCGAAACAACTGGTAAACCATAACTCATTGCCTCTCCAATCACCAATGGTAATCCTTCCCAACGTGAAGTCATTACAAAAATAGATGAATTTTGATAATTTTCGGTCAACTCTCGATTGTTTAAATGTCCTCGATAAATTATTTTATCAGCAACGTCATGTTTTTGAATTAATTCTTTAAATTTTTCCATGTCATCTGGTTTCCCACCACCCGCGATTGAAAGCATCCAATTATCTGGCAGATCTTTTGCTAATTCTAACAACAAATCGATCCCCTTTTGTTGAATATCAATCCGTCCAGTAAAGTTAATCACATGATTCTCCAAATTTGCTTTACCAGCAGACTTTAAAGTCAACGGATTATGAATCTTGATTGTCTGGGCGTTGAATTGCTTGAATCCTTTTAAATCATGTTCAGTTAGCGTCACCACTAAATCAGCAGCTCTTAATCCGCTACAAAATTCCTTTTTCATTTGCGCATAATAATTGTTCAGATAAGTATCCGCATTATTATGCATCCACGTAATCACCCGGACGTCTGGTACTCGTCGTTTAATTTCAGGTGTAAAACTAGTTAACAATCCGGCCGTAAATAGGGCAACATCGTAATCGCCTTCAGCTAAAACTGTTGCTAAATCTCTAATTTGTTGTTTAAACTTCTGCAATGGCTTTTCACCACGAAAACTCTTGCCTCCTGAATCTATAGGGTGCTTTGCCACAATTAGCGGCGCATTTAAATCAAAATAAGGTTTGATATCAGCCAACGTATAATAGTTAATTTCAACCCGATTCGCCAATTCATTAGCTACGACTGTTGTTGCTCTTTTCAGGCCATCCATTAAATAATTTTCCGTACATACTAAAATTTTCATCGACATCCCTCTTCACCTTTTTATTTCACTTACTGACTTTGCTTATGAAAATGAGCCATCCATCAACCGGACAGCCCGCTAAATATATTAACCGTACAGTAACATGGCCTTTGCTTCTTTTTCAAACTTTTTGCTTATCAATTCTATAATAAATATATGTACTTCTGCTCATTATCAATATTTTATTCGAAATCTGAACAAATTAAAGGCAAAACCCATTGTTCTACACAAAAAGCTTCGCACCAAATTCTAAAATTAATTTGGCACAAAGCTTTTATTTACACTTTTATAGTTAAAGTTGATCTATCAAAACACGATCAATCATGTCCAACACACCACTATGATTATTATCAAGTGGTGTCACAAGCGATGTCGCAGCCTTCGCTTCCGGAGCCGCATTTTTCATAGCATACCCATACTTGGCATCCTGTAACATTGCGGCATCATTTTGGTTATCGCCAAACGCCATTGTTTCTGCCATTGACACATTCCAAATGCGTTGCAGTTGTTCCAATCCATATGCTTTCGTGACGTGTGGCTTGATAATATCGATGCCGCTGTAGCCGCTCATCACTTCTGCCAATTGATCACCAAACTCACCCACTAGTGTAGCGTGTTTATCCCGTACATCCCCAACACCAGGCCAGTTCACATCGACTTTATAAATTTCATCATCTACATCCGTCAAACGATCACTGTGGGTCAACATTTCATAAAAATACCGTGTGCGACCCCAAGTTTCTGTCGAGTTCGTCACATTAGTATACGCACCTTTTTGACCTGACAACACAATCACTCCGTTCGCCAAAACGAGCTTGCTGGCCATGCTTGCAACCACCGACTGCCACAATTCTGGCTCAATCGGACTCGAGTCTAGCACTTGGTCATTTTCAACAACCAACCCGCCGTCTTCAACCACGTAGGTCAAATCCCCATTGATGCCATCCATCACGCGCAAACAATGTTGATATTGATTACCACTGGAAACGACAAAGTGAATACCTCGGTGATTCATTTCATCCAGTTGTTCTTGAAACCGTTGGCGATCAAACTCGTGCTGATCATCCAAAAACGTACCATCAATGTCACTCGCAATTAATTTTATTGTCATCTGAAACTCCTTAGCTTATTTAAAATTTTGAAGCTAACTAACGCTGATTAATCACACGATGAATTTCCGTATTCAAATAGATTAACATCTTATTAGCGTCTTGACGAAAATCGGCATCAAATGAGGCCCCTTGAGATTTAATGTCACCAATCGGTTTTTGAATGACATCAAAAATTGTAATTGTATCGTCGTTTAACTTGCAAGAATAGTAATGACCTTCTAGTTGTTCGTCTAGTAGAGACTGGGCATTATCCTGAATCGCTTCAAAAACAACTTGCTTCTCGTCGTTTTTATGTCCTAACTCTTCTAGTTCTGCAATTTTCACTTTTACATCTGTCATATTTTGAGGAATTTGAATCATTTTAGTTCGCTCTTCTTTCATTTGAATGCATTAAAAATACCCCTTCATTCTATCATGATCGGGGTATTAATTACGACTATTTATCTTACTAAAGATTGAAAGTATCAAAATTATTATATCAGTGTGTTGCTTGCAAAGATTAGACTTAGTCTGGAAGCCACTGGGCTCAGTAGTGTCGTTTATCTTATCGGTTTTCGCTTAGATAAAGCCGAGCTTGGAGACGTGGCTTGCGAATCCAAGTCGTGCCCACTATTCC
>NZ_DOEM01000031.1:23335-23601 GCF_003533255.1 Pediococcus sp. | reverse complement strand
GTCAATATTTCGAAAACCAAAACAGTTACGCTTTAATGCCTTGATTTTACGATTAAGTCCTTCAATTGGACCGTTGGAAAATGGATAACGACAACTGTTTAGAAGGGCTGAACCATTTTTGATAAACGTGTTGATCGTTATGTCCATTTGATTACTAGTGGGTTGGTAGTTAGTAAGTAAGGATTGGAACGCATTAGCATCCTTTTGGTGTATGGCACTTAAGATACCTTGATAGGTTTGATACACAGATCTAAATCTGGGAAAAG
>NZ_DOEM01000031.1:17064-23279 GCF_003533255.1 Pediococcus sp. | reverse complement strand
AAACAGCCTTAGAATCATTAACTTTTATTTCATCAAGATGAAATAAACGCCATTGAGATTTTAAAATATGATAAATTCGTGAATGCTTATCTTGGATAGTACGAATGGTCTGCGTGCGTTCATTATCTAAGGCACGCCCAGCCAGTTGAATAATATGGAAACGATCGATAATCGTGGCCGCATTGGGAAATAAGCGATGAATGAAGCTGCCATATTCAGCATTCATGTCAATCGTCACTGATTGAACTTGGGCACGTTCTTGAACCGAAAAACGAGCTTCAAAGTAGTCAATGATATCTTTACTTAGCCGATCTTTTAAAGTAACAATTCGGCGATGACTAACGGCATCGCAACAATTAAAGGACATCCAGTGATTACAGGAACGAAATTCATCAAAGCAAAGATTCTCTGGGAGATGTTTAACACGATAGGCTAAGTGAATATTGGCATTTAGGATTCGTTGAACACTGCTTGGCGAAATTCCACAAAGTTTAGCAATTTCTTTACTCGTCAACATATCGCGTGCCAAAACGATCACTTGATGTTTGATATTATGTGTGAAAGTTTCGTTACGATTAACCAACTTAGTTTTAGCACCACAGGTTTTTGAACAATCTTTACATTGGTATCTTTGACGTTTTAAATGCATTTCGTAACGACCACCGGATAAGGTTCCTAAACGCAGGTGACTCATGTGAGTTCCGTTTTTAATTAAGCTTTTATGGCCACAATGTGGGCACTTTAAAAGTTGATAAGACAAAGTTGCATGGACGACATGAATTGGAACACCGTTCTTTAGAAATACCAGTGACAATTAAGTTTGGGTCTGTTATTTCGAATAAGCATAAGATAGAATTAGTTAGGGACATCTGAATTTCCTCTTTTCGATTTGTTTTGGCGATTAAATCGTAGCACAAAGAGGACAGATGTCCTTTTTTATTTTTCTGATTTTCAAAACAGACAAAAAACCGGTATTAGTTATTCACCAATACCAGAAAGTGTAGACCCATTTTATTTATATAGGAAGGAAGTTATATTATGAATTTCATAATTAGTAGACTTGAAAAGCATCAAGCGTTCTTTGAAAAGATCTCCAAGAATATTTACTTGATGGCAATTAAAGATGGTTTCTTAGCAGCAATGCCAATTATTCTTTTTTCAAGTGTCTTTATTCTTTTAGCAAATATTCCAACGTTGATTGGGTTAAACGTTCCAACTGATCTAATTAATTGGTTCAACAAAATTTACAATTATACGATGGGATTTGTTGGTTTTTATGTAGCTGGTACAACGGCTAAAGCGTTGACTGGTTCTATGAATCACAAAATTAAAGGTGGAAAATTTATCAATAGTACTTCCACCATGATGGCTGCAATGTGTGGTTTCATGCTATTAGCTATTGGAACTACTAAGAGTGGTGCTTATCTGGGTACATACTTTGGTACTGAAGGAATTTTATCAGCTTTTGTTTCTGCATTTGCAACTGTAAATATTTACAGATTTTGTGTGGAACGAGATATTACGATTAAAATGCCCAAAGAAGTTCCAGGCACAATTTCACAAAACTTCCGTGACATTTTTCCATTTGCGTTTTCTGTATTAGCTTGTGGAATTGTTGATGTAATCGTTCGAGCAACATTACACGTTCCATTTTCAGCTTTAATTGCAACATTGATCCAACCACTATTTAAAGGTGCTGACAGTTATGCTGGATTAGCCCTTATTGAATTTTTAATTCCAATGTTCTGGTTCTTAGGTATTCACGGCCCTTCAGTTGTCAAACCAGCCTTTGAAGCTGCATTGTATGGCAATACTACTGCTAATCTTACGCTGTTCAAGGCTGGTCATTTTCCAATTCATGCTTTAACAGAAAACTTTTTAAATTTCGTTGGTGAACTTGGTGGAACTGGTGCAACGTTTGTTGTTCCTTTTATCTTTATTTTTCTGATGCGCTCAAAACAGATGAAAGCAATTGGTAAGGCGTCAGTAATTCCAGTTATGTTTGCGGTTAACGAACCTTTGTTATTTGGAGCCCCAATCATTTTGAACCCTTACTTCTTTATTCCGTTTGTTATAACACCAATGATCAATGTTCTTATTGGTAAGTTATTCATTGATTTACTTCATATGAATGGCTTTATGTATATTCTATCGTGGGCTTTACCTGGACCAATCGGGGCGTTTATGGATACTAATTTTCAGCCAATATCCTTGCTTTTGATGGTCATCTTGCTTGTTCTTGATACATTAATTTATTTACCATTCTGTCGTGCATTTGATGCTACTTTAGTGGCTAAAGAAGCCCAGGTTGACGCACAGGAGGCCGTTAGTGTTAATGGTACACAAGTAGTTGACAATAATGCAGAAGCAGCGGTTGTAGAAGAAAGCAGTAGTGATACTGCAACAGTATCTAAAACAGAACAAACAAATTCGAGTTCGAATCTGAGTCAGAGACTTGCACGTGAGGTTAAGGTTCTTGTGTTATGTGCTGGTGGTGGTACCAGTGAGCAGCTTGCAATGCCTTAACTTCAGCTGCAAAACAGTACAAGGAGCCAATTGTGGCAAGCGCTGGTGCTTATGGTTCACATCATGATATTTTACCAAATTATGATATGGTTGTTTTGGCACCCCAAGTGCGAACTTATTATGATGATTTAAAGAGTGATACGGATCGATTAGGCATCAAGTTAGTTGCTACTAAAGGTCAACAATATATTGCCTTAACTCGAGATCCTGAGAAAGCTTTAAACTTTGTTTTGGATAATTTGAAAGGTACAGACTTTACTAAATAATATAAAAAGTTCTTACTGGAGGTGGGAAAATGCGACTAGTGATTCGTTCAGTATACAATAACAATAGTGTGCTCGTTGAACTAGGAAAAGGAAAGCAAGCCATTGTATCCGGCAAGGGTATTGGTTATCAAAAACGTCCTGGGGATGAAATTTTGTCATCGGATGCGGACAACCTTTTGTATTTGGAAGATGATCGTATTAAAAAACATTTTGCCACATTGCTCAAGGACGTTCCGATTGATATTGTTGTCACTTCATTTACAGCTATTGATATGGCTAAGAAGACGTACCATTATTCAGTTTTAAATTATATCTATGTCACCTTAACTGATCACATTTTTCAAATGTATAAGCATTTAATGAACGGAAAATATCAAACAAGTATGGTGCCGGATATTCATGAACGGTATCCAACTGAATATGCAATTGCCAAAGACGTATTGAAGCTGATTAATAAAAATTTAAATGTCCATTTTCCAGACGCTGAAATAAAGAATATTGCCTTACATTTTATTAATGCAAAAGGTGTTGATGCTGAATCAGATCCGACCGATACCTTAAGTATGAAAGTGAACAGAATTGTGAATGCGGTGTTCAAGGAATATGGGATAAAACGTAATTTAAACAATCAAAACTATTTTGATCGATTGATGATTCATTTACAATATTTGGTTGAAAGAGTACAGAACAAAACTCTTGATGATCATGTTTTGAATAATAATATTGAACAAGATTTTCATCGACTTTATCCAAAATCATATGAAATTTCTGGAAAGATTTGTGGACAGTTAGAGTCAAACTTGAAGATTACTTTGAATGAAAATGAAAGGGTTTACTTTATCATTCACATTCAAAGGTTAATTCAGGAAAGTGAAAATGTGCTGCCTTAGCAGTAATTTCTAAATAAATGGAGGATATATAATATGGCTACTAAAGAAGAAATTTCAATGACTGGGTTTGCTATTATTGCCTATGCTGGTGACGCTAAAACTGATTTAATTGAGGCCTTGCAGGAGGCTCGTAAAGGTAATTTTGACCATGCCCGCTCTTTGGTTGAAGAATCTAACCAATCAATTGTGGATGCCCACAATGAACAAACTAAACTGCTTAGTAAAGAAGCGGGTGGTAGTGACATGGATGTGACGTTTATTATGGTTCATGGTCAAGACACATTAATGACAACCATGATGCTAAAAGATGAGGTGACATTCTTTATTGATGAATATGAACGTATTCACAAAATAGAAACACAACTCGGAATTGATGCACCAAAGTAGTTGCGAGCCTAGAATGAGGAGAGTGAAATTAGTATGACACTATTGAAACGTGTGAAGTCTTTACCAAAGAATTTTGTTTGGGGAGGTGCTACTGCGGCCTATCAAGTAGAAGGAGCCACGAAGGTTGATGGAAAAGGGAAAACCATGTGGGATGACTATTTAAAACAGCAGGGGCGGTTTGCGCCTGATCCGGCAAGTGATTTTTATCATTTATATCCGGAAGATATTATGTTGTCCAAGATGTACGGTCTCAATGCAATTCGTTTATCCATTTCATGGACTCGCATTTTCCTTGAAGGTTATGGAAAACCAAATCAAGCAGGGGTAGATTATTATCATCGATTGTTTAAATGTTGTATTGATAATGGGGTGACACCGTATGTCTCTTTACATCATTTTGACTCACCGAAGACCTTGTTTGAAGATGGTGATTGGCTAAACCGGAAGAATATTGACTATTTTGTAGACTATGCTGATTTCTGTTTTAAGGAATTCTCTGAGATTGAAAATTGGTTTACAATTAATGAGTTAATTTCTTTAGCATTTTCTCAGTATATTCAAGGTAATTTTCCACCTAATCATCATTTTGATGTATCTAATGCAATTCAAGCTGAACATAATGAACTACTGGCCCATGCGCGGGTTGTTAATTTATTCAAAGATAAAGGTTATACAGGGAGGATTGGCTTAATTCATGTGCTACAGCCTGTTTATCCTTATCCAAACACACCGGAAAATACACATGCTGCTCAATGTGAAGATGCTTTTATGAACACCTTTTTACTCGATGGGACTTTTAAAGGTGAATATGAACCGGATACAATGAAATTAGTAAACGAAGTTTTAAAAGCTAACGATGCGCATCTCACCATTGAACCAGGAGATATGGAAACTTTGAAAAAGGCTTCAACTCGTAATGATTACTTTGGAATGAACTATTACCAACCATCATTTGTTGCGGCATATAATGGCGAAAGTACGAACACGTTTAACGGTACAGGCGAAAAAGGTACGAGTTCGTTTAAGTTTAAAGGCGTCGGTCAGCATGTTAAAAATCCAGAAATTCCTACAACCGATTGGGATTGGAATATTTATCCTAAAGGTCTGTACGACATGCTTAAATGGGTTAGCAAAACTTATAAGAATTGTAAAACAATCTATATTACTGAAAATGGCCTTGGTTATAAGGATGAATACAAGGGTATTGGTGAAGAAATTGATGATGAACCACGAATTGATTTTATTGATCAACATGTAGAAGCCTTGCTCAAAGCAAGAAATGAAGGTGTTGATGTTCAAGGGTACTTTGTTTGGTCGTTGCAAGATCAATTTTCTTGGGCAAACGGGTATAACAAACGCTATGGCCTGTTTTACGTGAACTTTGATACGCAAGCTCGCGAAATTAAAAAAAGCGCCAAGTGGTTTAAAGAGTTAGCTGACACAATGGGTAGTTAATATTAATTTAATGCGTTTATCTTATTATGTTAAAAAGAAAGTTCTAGATGTAAACATCTGCCGGTCTGCATGAATGTTTACATCTGGGACTTTTTTTACGGGATGGATAAATTTTTCTCAAATGGTAGCGCTACAGGCTAATATTGATTATAATCAACTTAGAAGACTGAAGTGAGAGGTAAACCCAATGCAATACAATAGAATTCTGGTTCCGGTGGATGGCTCAAAAAATGCTGAACTTGCTGTGACTAAAGCTGTGTTTACTGCCAAACGAAATTCGGCACATTTAGATATTATTTCTATCATCCAAACAAGCCGTTTCTTAGATGTTTATGGGCACATGGGATCAAATACAGATTATTTAGATATCACCTACCGAAGAACCAAAGAATATGTTGAAATGTTACAACAAACTATCCATGAAAAATACAATTTTGATGATGTGTCAGTTTCAATTGAATCTGGCAATGCAGCTAAGATCATTGCTGAGGTGGCTCCTAAAAAGTTTGGCGACGATTTGATCATGATGGGTGCAACAGGAATGAGCGCTTTACAACGGACAATGATTGGCTCTGTAGCGGATTATGTCGTGCGCGTGGCCAAGTGTGATGTTTTGTTGGTCAGAACTGATCTAACGAATAAATTACAGTAAAAACTTGTATTAAACTAAAAAGGTGTATCCAATAAACGA
>NZ_DOEM01000031.1:9487-17037 GCF_003533255.1 Pediococcus sp. | reverse complement strand
TCGTTTATTGGATACACCTTTTTTGAATGCAGATTGTGGTTCCGTTAAACCATCGCTGTTTAAAACTATACATAAAAGTTAGAATTATCCAAAAAAGCCGTGAAAAAATGAATTTTTCACAGCTTTTTAAATTTACAAGTCTTAAAAACTTAATCGTTCAAAGTGAATTGTAATTTCATTTGTGGTTCGCCTAAAGCTAACATTTGACCGAGAAGTTTGTTGGCATAGGCCATTGCAACATCTGACATTTGGTTGTTAACGGACTCCAAGTATTTTGAAACGTCAGTCTGTTGGGTTGCAACCTTATCAGTTTCCATTTGAAGATGACGACAATCAGCAACTGTGTTTTCTTCAAACAAGTTTTCCTGATCCTCATACAAACCGAAGTTGTTATCACCCATCAATGCCAAAACGTTTGTGAGCCAGTACATGGCAGTTGGGTCGCATTCACCGGTTGTTTTACGGTAAGCATCAGGTGTGTCATTAACGTTTGCGTAGAATGGAACTGGTGCATTAAACGTATTAGGACCAAAGGCTAACCAATGAACACCAGCAATTTCTGCAGGAACGTCAGAACGAATTTGTAAGATGTGTAATTCCTGATTTCGGTTGATACCGATTGGCCGGAACTGTTTCTTTTCGTCTTCAGTACCCGTGCCGTAAGGATCATATGGTGTGTTTTGATAGTGTGAACTCAAAACAAACTTCATATCTTCCACACTGATCTTTTTAGAAGTTCGGCAGATGAAAGGTAAGTCCTGATCAATTGGGGATTGGTCAATTTCAGGGTTGAAATACTTTTGGCCGTACCAAGCACGCGGATTATTGTAACGAGTATCCTTGATTGTGGCACTCCCAAAGATATGACGTAAGTTAACTTGGTCAGGATCTGGGTTTAAATGATTTTTCTCGATTAGTTCTGGTAAATCACTTGCAAATAAAGTGTCTTCAGAATCGAAATCATATTGGTCAATGTTGAAACGGTTTGGCGCAATGACACAGGCATCGTCAGGAATGCGGATCGCTGCCCAGTGATGCCCAGCGATTGATTCGAAATACCAAACTTCATCTTTGTCGGAGAAAGCCATGGCATTCATTTCGTACGTGCCATATTTTTCAAGAAGGGCACCTAACCGTTTGACACCTTCACGCGCGGAGTGAATATAAGGAAGTGTAATGGTTGTGATATCCTCTTCGCCAATGCCATCGGCTACAAGGGGATCAACACCCAAAATTCGTGAGTTTGAAGTAATCGTTTCAGTTGCAGTCATTGCGACGTTGTCACTGTTAATACCAGCACCAGCCCAAATTCCGCGGCCATCTGTGGCATCAGGAGTCGAAGTATAACGCAATGGATTTTCAGGTAAATCAATTTCAACGGGGCTTAAAACTGATTTGTAGTGTTTAGGTTGATCCTCAGGCTTAATCACAACAAACTTTTGGGGATTAAGTGGACCGGCTCCGTCCTCGTTACGGGCGATCATTGTAGAACCGTCAATGGAAGCTTTTTTACCGACTAAAATTGTGGTACAGGAACCTTTAATACGTTTTGTCATAAAAAATATCATCTCACTTTAATTATTTACTTAATTGTAGATTAATTGGCCCAAAAATGCGAACCGAGATTTCAATGGATTTTTAGATTAACTAAAAGCACTTAAACGCCGACCAACAAAGTCAAGTTTAAGTGCTGATTTGATTACTTAGCTAAAATATGTTGTTCAATCCCAATTGCGACACCATCTTCGCGATTGCTGGTCGAAACAAATTTGGCGTACTGTTTAACTTCCTGACTGGTATTTGCCACCGCAATGGGTAAACCGACGTGTTTAAACATGGGAATATCGTTTTCTCCGTCGCCAAAGGCTGCCAATTGGTCAATTTTCAAGTGTTCTTCTTTTTGAATTTGAGCAATTGCATTGGCCTTAGTCGCACTGGTTGGGGTGATTTCGATATAAGCATCCCCTGAAGTCATCACATTTAAATCTGGTAAGTTTAATTGTTTTAAGTACTTTTGTAAACGATCAAATAAGGGCGGCTGAAAACTCATAACCATAAATTTATAGATTGTTTGAGTTAGATTGACAGAGGTTTTCTGAATAACCGGCTTTTCATGAGTGATCGCAGTTTCGGCGTCAGTTTCTTGGCAATGTTTATCTGTGAACCAAGTGTGATCAGAATACCAGTTTAAGGATACTTCGGGAAAGTTTTGATGAATAATTGTCATTATTCTTTTAACTGTTTGAGGATTAATAGCTTGTGAATAGATTTGTTGGTAGCCTTTAAGCTGAGGCTTGTAAATTAAGCCCCCGTTGAATGCAACTTGAGTGGTATTCAAGTCAAGGTCGTGAATGGCAAACTGCATTTCAAATGGTGCTCGTGCCGAAACCAAGGAGACTGGAATAGGACTATTTTTAATAACCGAAATATTTTTAGCACTGATTGATCCGTCAGGGCTGAGTAAAGTATTATCCATGTCTAAAAAAATGTGTTGAATCATACAAAATCACGCTTTCATCGTTTTTTGTTTAATTAAAGGTGACGCTTACATTCAGTGTAGCATTAAAGCAATCTTATTTGTGAAAAACAATTTGAGAAGTTTTGCGCTGAAAAAACAACAACCTCAAATTGATAGCTGATGAAGTGAACCCCCGGTATTGGACCAAAATCCAATACCGGGGGTTTTACTATGACCAAATACAACAAACAGTTTAAACGACATGTTGTTCAAGACTATCTGACTTCTTCATTAAGTTTTGGCTTGATCGCCAGAAAGTACCAGATCAAAAGTCATGCGACCGTTAATAAATGGGTGCGTCAATACCAGCGTTTCGGCGTTAGTGGGCTTGAAGTTCGTCGACCAGAGAAAGTTTATGATGGTACTTTTAAGGTGAATGTTTTAAAATGGATGAAAACGAATCAGACATCCATAACCGAAACCGCCCTCAACTTTGATATTTCTGCGCCGTCAACCGTTTGGCAATGGCAACGAACGTTTGAAGATGAAGGACTTGATGCCTTGTTTCGTAACCGAGGACGGTCAAAAATTATGTCAGCTGATAAACAAGGCAAGCAAAAGAAACAACCAGATGAATTAACACGCTTACGTGACGAAAACGAATTACTAAAGATCGAGAATGAATACCTAAAAAAATTGAAGGCCTTGGCTCAATCACAATCAGACAACGAGCACAAATCATCCAAGAACTAAGGCCCAATTATCGGCTCGGTAAGATCCTTAAAGTCGTTGGTATGGCTAAGAGCACCTATAGCTACGCGATAAAGTATCGCCCAACTGAAAATGATCCGGACGCGATCCTTAAACAAACCATTACGGACATTAAAGCTAAAGCCACTGCGGCCGGTTATCGTCAAGTTACTGACCAATTACGCACAATGGGTCTGGTGGTGAATCATAAGAAAGTTTTGCGCTTAATGCGTGAACTAAATCTGTTATCAAAGGCATATAATAAGCAAACCCGTAAGTATAATTCTTATAAAGGAACAGTTGGGGTTGTAGCTAAGAATCGGCTTAGACGACGCTTTATGACCAATCGACCGTATCAAAAGTTAACGACTGATATTACCGAGCTTCGTTGGGGCAATAAAACGATTAAAGAACGAGCTTACTTTACGTGTGTTTATGATTTATTTTCCGGTGAAGTCCTGAGCCATAATATCTCTTTAAATCCAACTGTGGAATTCACCACTGATGTTTTAACCACAGCGATCAATTTGATTCCAAAACAACTAGGTTATCGGACAACGGTTCACTCTGACCAGGGTTTTCAATATCAAAATCCACGTTGGATCCGTATTTTAAAGCAACAACGTATTTTCCAGAGTATGTCGCGTAAAGCAACCTGTTTAGACAATGCAGCCATGGAAAGTTTTTTTCACATTCTAAAAGCAGAAGTTTATGACCAAAAACAGTTCGATACATTGGCAGAATTGACCTTAGTCGTATCTAACTGGATTCAATATTATAATTGTACTAGAACCAAAACAAAACTGGGTGGTAAGAGCCCGGTCAAATACCGTGTTCTTACCACCCAGAAAATTGCTTAAAGTTTCGTCCAATATTTGGGGTTCACTTCAGGTTAAGTAGTTTTTGTTTATGCCGTTTTTCTGAATTGTTATGTGATAATTTAAGATACCGTAACTAAACCAAAATCAAAATTGGTCTATGATAGAAACTCTTTAAGTACTCATAAAGTCACGTAAAAATGTAAGTATAATAGCTGAAATGTTTGCAACTTTTTGATTTTTCTAAATGGCAAATTACTCAGTTTTATAATGTTTTTCAATTATGTTTTCATCTATTTCATCTCCTTGAAATCAATTGCTAAAGACTAGCTTATGTTGGTTAGTTTAAAATATTTGTATTCTTTTTGCAAGCGTTTTCTAAAGCAAATTTAATTAAAAAAAGTTATTGGTATAGGTAATACCCCAAATCTAGGGGGTTTTCACTTCTGTGTGGTTACTGAAATTAAATTAAAATTCCTCAAAAAAAGTAACAATCGAACGTTAAAGTGTGGTTGCTTTTAACTATTCATTTATTTATTTTATGAAACGCTAGGAAAATTATTAATTTTGAAGTGCTCAATTTTGAATAGACCGATGTAAATAAAATAATGCTTTCATCCGTTATGAATTTGAAATTTGGTTGTGCAAATATTTCGCATTAGCTAATTTGCGCTCGTTATAATGAGGGTTGTAAACGCTGTTAACTCAAACAAGGTAAGGAGAATATTCTATGACCTATAAATCAGTAAATCCCTACACGAACGAAACGTTTAACGAGTATCAAAATGCATCTTCTAAAGAGATCGAATCTGCCTTGCAGATGGCTGCTGATCTTGCTCACACGTGGGAGAGTGAATCGCGTTCCAAACGAGCAGAGATTCTTCACACCGTTGCCAATCAATTGCGAGCACAAAAATCCAGTATGGCGGAAATTATGACTCAAGAAATGGGTAAATTGATTGGTGAATCAGAAGAAGAAGTAAGTTTGTGTGCGTCAATTGCCGATTATTTTGCGGACCATGCGGATGAATTTTTAGAACCAACTGAGATTGAAACCACTGGCGCGAGCGCAAATGTTTTGAAACAAGCTTTGGGACCAATTTTGGCATGTGAGCCATGGAACTTTCCGTTATATCAAGTCATGCGAATTTTTGCACCAAACTTTATGGTGGGAAATCCAGTGCTCTTAAAACATGCGTCCATTGTTCCAGGATCAGCTCGAAAAATTGCCCAGATTGTGGAAGAAGCTGGTGCACCTGAAGGCAGTCTGATGAATCTATTCTTAGATTACGACCAAATTGGCGAAATAATTGCCGATCCACGGATTACTGGGGTTGCCTTAACCGGTTCTGAACGCGGAGGTAAGGAAGTTGCCAAAGCAGCGGGTGAGAATCTGAAAAAATCGACGCTAGAATTGGGTGGTAATGATGCCTTAATCGTTTTAGAAGATGTAGATAAAGACGTATTATATGAAGTTGCACCAGCAGCGCGTTTAGCCAATACCGGTCAAACTTGTACAGCTTCAAAACGGTTTATTGTCCCCGATTCGCTGTATAATGATTTTATCAAGCAGCTAACGAAAGCTTTTTCACAGGTTAAAATGGGCGATCCCATGAATCGGGATACGACTTTGGCGCCAATGTCTTCAGAAAAGGCAAAGACCAAACTACAAAAACAAGTGGATGAAGCCGTTGCGGCGGGGGCAACCGTTGTTTATGGTAATCAGTCGGTTGATTTAGATGGGCAATTTTTCATGCCAACGATTTTAACTGATATTACGTCTGAAAACCCAATTTTTGATCAAGAATTGTTTGGGCCGGTTGCCACCGTTTATCGGGTTCATTCTGAGAAAGAAGCCATCGAATTAGCGAACAACTCACAATATGGACTGGGAAGCGTGGTCATGTCGAGTGACTTAAAACATGCTGAAAAAGTGGCAAGTCAAATCAAAGCGGGAATGACGTTCGTAAACCATGGCTGGACCAGTTTACCGGAATTGCCCTTTGGTGGCGTTCGGAACTCTGGTTATGGACGTGAATTGAGCAAACAAGGGATGCTGACATTTGTGAATGAGCATTTAATTTATACGGTTGAAAAATAACGAAAAGAGATATCGGCTAAATGACACGAGAAGTAATTATTGCTGAATATTTTCAGATGTGGATCACAAAGGACTTTTCCAAGCTGACAGAGTATTTTGCTCCGGAAATTTGTTATACGGAATGCTATGGGCCTCAGTATGTGGGGCTTGATGAAGTTCAACAATGGATTAAAAATGAGTCAGCTAAGCAAACCGTTTTGGAATGGCAGATTGATGAAATTAAATCTGTCGATAACCAGTCTTTTGTAAAGTGGTTTTTTAAGGCTCACGAACAAACGACTTACGAATTTGATGGAGTTTCTGTGATTCAGTGGAATGCAGAGGGAAAAATTTCCAAATTGGATGAATACCAGTCTAAATCGGACCATATCCGTCCTTATCAAATCAAGTGAAATTGAGAATCCATGTTGACATGGTTATTAGGCTCTGTATACTCTTAGATAGAAATAAAATCGATTCTAATATAGAAAAAGAAGGAGTAACCATGGCAAATAATGTGACGGTTGTTGGTAGTTTGAATATGGATATTCACATTCCGGTTGCACACATCCCCTTGCAGGGAGAAACACTGAGTTTACTAAAACCTAGCAGTCAGGCGGCGGGCGGAAAAGGTGCCAATCAGGCTGTGGCTGCTCAGCGTTTAGGCGCTTCCGTGCATTTCATTGGTTCTGTTGGTGATGATGACGCTGGAAAACTTTTGCGAAATAAGTGTCAAAATGAAGGCATTGATATTAGCGGAATCCGAATTTTGAATGACGCTAATACTGGACAGGCGTTTATTATGCTGGAACCAGATGGCCATAACACAATTATGGTTGAGGGTGGCGCTAATAAGTTGGGTTCAGTGGAAGCTGTTAATGCAGATCGGGTGAATATTCAGCGTTCACAGATTACGATTGCCCAATTGGAGACAAATTTGGAGCCGGTCATCGCGGCGTTTAGATTGGCCAAACAAGTGGATCGGTTAACTATTTTGAATCCAGCACCGGCTTTGCCTGAATTACCGGAAGAATTGATTCAGTTGACGGATGTGATTACGCCAAATGAAACGGAAGCGGCGACATTGACTGGTCAAAAGGTAGAAACTGAAGCAGATTGTCAAAAGGCTGCGGCGAGATTCCAAGAGATGGGAATTGCCAATGTGGTGATCACACTGGGATCAAATGGTGTTTTCTACAGTGTGAACGGTAGGAGTCGATTGGTGCCTGCGCATAAAGTTACGCCGGTGGATACAACGGCGGCGGGAGATACGTTTATTGGTGCGATTGCGGCAAAGGTGGTGCCAGATTTGAGTAATATGGATGAGACGATTGAGTTTGCAAATTTGGCGTCGTCATTGACGGTGCAAAAAGAGGGCGCGATGGATTCGATTCCTGAATTAAGAGAAGTGAATGAAGTAAAGTGAACGAAGAAGAACGGGAGT
>NZ_DOEM01000031.1:1209-9329 GCF_003533255.1 Pediococcus sp. | reverse complement strand
ACCTGATTTGCGGAGTTGTCCTAGGACTCGGCGGAAAAAGGATAAGATGACAACATGAAGCACCATGAAATATCAAAAAAAGGGAAGTCTCAATGAAACTAATAGAAACAGATCATGTCAGATTAACAGCAACAAAAAAGAAATTTAGTTGGTTAGAACTAGCTGCATGGATAGCTTTAATTGTATCTTTGAGCTGGTTATGGAAGAAGAATTAATTTACACAAAAAACTAGAATCCACCTTACTTTGATTAAGGAAGATTCTAGTTTTTAATTGGCACAAATTAAGTACGTGCCCGAAATTGATGGCGACATGTCGGACAGGTAATTTGAATTTTTCCTTTTCCTTTAGGGATGCGAATGCGTTGGTGACAGTTTTTACAGGTGAAAAAGCGATATTGTTTGCGTTGCTGCCATTCCTGATAACGGCGACTTATCGGTTTAGTTAACCAAGCTGTCCATTGCTGAAATTTTCCGTTTTCTCGAGCTCGTTGGTAGATTTTTCGTGAAAACACGCGCCAATAAGTAGCGATCAGAAAAAGCAGGCCCAACAGATTGAGCCAACCAGCGTGGATAAAGATGGTTAAGAAAATTAGGATCAAACCACAACTAATCAAAAATTTATTCAAACTGTCCATGATTCCGTAACGGCCCTGCATGAACTGTACGACCTTATAAAGCCATTTTGGTGGTTGTTTCAATACTATTTCACCTCACTTTTGCTTAATAACAATTGATTGAAAACTAAACATGGCATGAAGCACTTAGACAATGAGTTCTCATGTCATGTTTAACATCATACAACAATCTCGCCTTAATATTCACCTGTCTTATGATTTAAGGGTCATTTTTATAAAGGTTATCGGCATACCAAATGGTTTAGCAGCGCGTTCGCTGACCTTTTTGAAACCCATTTTGTTATAAAGGTGAATGGCGCGTTCATTAAAATCCGCCACTTCCAAGGTGACTTTGCCAAAGTAGTGGTAGTGCTGACGACCAAAGGCAATGCATTGTTGAACAAATTGTTCTCCGTAGCCTTTTCCAGTATCTTCAGGGCGAATTCCGAAGCCGATTTCCATGACGCCATTGTGAAACTGATATTCGTAAATTCCGAATAATTGCTCATTTTCATCTAAGATTGAAAAGTAATCGCTATTACTCATCAGCAATTCGTTTAATAACTCAGAGCGACTAACTGAAGGTGGAAAATTATAAAATGTATACGGTTCTGGATACTGCCAATTGAGGTAAGTATTTGCTTGTTGCGCATTCATTTTCATAATTCTGGCCATCATGGACACTTCCTCTCACTTTTACCACCATCATACGCTAAAACACCTTTGTTTCATAGCGATGACGGGTATCTACCTTATTTTTTCTTCTGACCGATCACAATGGTTAGGCCAATTAAAGCTGCACCTAAAATAAGGCAGAGCGTATTGAATATTTGAGGTGAGAATGGCCGAATAATTCCGATAACAAGAATCAAAACGGCTACTGCCAATAAGCGTTGATAAAATTTGTTTGACATTGAAAAACTTCCTTTTTTTAAATGGGTGGTTCTACTATTCTATATGCGAGCATTTTTATACCAGCGGGGCAAATGATACAGAATAAAATGTTTAGATTAAGGTATCAATGATATGCTATGATAAATATATCATAGTGGATCTATGTGAATTGAAAAATGATCGTTATTTTTATGAGTCTTGTTGGCTACATTGAGTAGTCAAACTTGAGGCAGTTCTTTTATATAAGAACTGCCTTTTTAATCATCATAAATTATAAACTCATGATAGTTATTTTTATAAGAAATATTGTTTTTTTAAAATAACCGTGTATAATACAAGTATAGTAAGATAAGAAAACGCTATCAAGCAATTCTAATTCTACAGTGAAATGGAGGAAAAAACATGCCGGATAATTTATTAGAGTATGAGATGTGGGGCAAAAATGCATTATACTGCGAGCCGCTTAGTCGTGGCTCAGAAAAAATGTCATTTCCGCTCCCTACTTATCAATCTTTGATCGGAACTTCCGAAAGTATTTACTGGAAGCCAACTTTTAAGTATGTTATTGATGATCTGAGGGTTATAAATCCGATTAAAGTCGAATCGAAATCAATGCGGCCATTAGATAAAAGACTTGCACTAAATCATAATACGTTAGCCTTTTACACCTATTTATCTGATGTTAGGTATCAAGTACGCTGCCATATTGAGTGGAATTTGCAGAGAGAAGACTTGGTCGCTGATCGAAATATAAAGAAGCATACTGCAATTTTTAAACGAGCACTTAAGGCTGGAGGACGCAGAGATGTGTTTCTTGGAACACGTGAATGCCAGGGATATGTTAAACCACAAATTTTTGGTTCCGGTGCTGGTTATTATGATGATGTGGAATCTCAATACTTCGGATTAATGTTTCATGGCTATAACTATCCATCTGATACAGGGGATCCAATGCTTTCTGTGAGAATGGATGCACCAATAATGAAAAAGGGAGTTGTCCATTTTAAAAGACCAGAAGAGTGTAAGATTATTCAGCCAATTCGAAAAATTAAAGACACTGGTGGCCATGACCAAAAATTATTTGAATCGGTAGATGACCTTTATAAGCAAATGATTAGAGGCGATGATAAATGACCGTATTTCAGGATTTGGTTAAAGTCTATGATGATAATCAAGATATGATTGGTAAATTTGAGCAAGACCAATTCAAAAATGATTATACTTTATTGCCAGCTTCACATGTTTCCGTGAGAGTTCAAATTGAGGTCACTTTGAATAAAGATGGACAGTTTTATACTGCAAGACAATTAGATAAACCGGGTGAAACGACTGTGATTCCTGCAACAATTCATTCTGCTAATCGAGCAAGTAATATAGCAGCACATCCGCTCCAAGATAAAATCAAATATGTCGCGGGCGATTACTCTGAATACGCAACTAATGATAAAAAAGCTAAGGCATATCACGAAGACTATCAAGACATTTTTGGGCAATGGGTACAATCGAAATTTTCAAATGCACGATTAATAGCCATTGAAAAATATCAAGAAAAAAATTCTTTGATAAAGGATCTTATTTCGGCCGGGGTCGTTACCCTAGATTCAGGGAAGTTAACCAGTAAGGATAGAGATGCTTATGTACGTTTTGATGTGTATGATGACAATCCAGAATCAATATGGCGAGATACAGAGATGTATCAGTCGTGGACAAAATTTTACGGTCAATTGTTAAAAGAAAAAACACCACTAAATATCGATTATTTGACTGGAAAATTAGTTCCAACAACCAAATTAATTGAAAAAAATATTAATCCAGCCACAAGTGGTGCAAAATTGATTTCTGCCAATGATTCTAGCAATTTCACCTATCGCGGAATGTTCTTGCGAGATGATTTTTATAGTATTGGCTATTTGGAATCCCAAAAAATGACTCATGCGCTAAAATGGTTAATTCAACGACAAGCTTTAAAGAGCGATAGTCGTGTGTATCTGTTTTGGAGTGAAGGTAATAGTAATGATTCCGTTGCACAAACTGCAAAATCTCTCACAAGTGGCATAACAGATTGGCAGACTCAAAAATATCAATTGCTTTCACAGAGTAAAGGCCAGGGAGATACTGGACAACAAATATCCCACGCCTATAACTCACGATTGTTGGGTCTTACTTCGGATATTGAGTATGGAAAACTAGTTCATATAATTTTTCTTGATGCCGCGACGACTGGAAGAATGGCAACTGTGTACTATAACTTTATGGATACTAAAATTTTTAAGGAAAATATCGAGCATTGGGCAAAAAATTGTGGAGTAATTATTAATGACGGCGGTGGCCAACATATTCATACGCCAACTATTAATCAGCTTATTAGCAGTGCGTATAAAGTAGGTCGAGGCGGTCAACGTTACGAAACATTAAAAAAACATGCATTAGGAGAAATGATAGTTGCCATCACAACTGGCCAGTCAATATCTCGTGATTTGCTAACCGTAATACAACACCGACTGGCTAAACCACAAGGGTATGATGCATTACATCAATGGTATAACGATTTATATAATTTTGCTGCGGCCTTTAATTACAACCAAAAGGGAGGAAAAAAGAATATGGCTTTAAATATAGATAATCACGATCGATCATACTTATTTGGTCGGTTACTAGCACTTGCAAATGACATGGAAGAGCGTGTGTTGTATCAACGCCAATCCGCCAATTCTAATGTAAGTTCGCGATTGACAACGGCCTTACGTTTTATGACTAATTTTTCAAATCAGCCAGCGACAACCTGGAAAAGAATTAATGAAAGCATCGTGCAGTCCTACTTTGGGTCGTTGAGTGCTGGAAGTCAGCATTATTATTTAGGTCAAGTTACTGACATTTTGGATTTGCTAGAAGATCATGGGATGACAGATGAACCACTAACACCTCAATATCTGACCGGATTTGCATCACAATATGTTTATAATCATAAAAAACAAGACAAAAAGACAAGTCTACAAACGGAGGCGTAAAAATGAGTTCAAATATTTTGGAACATAAAATTGATTTTTCAGTTGTTATCGGTGTTAAAAATGCCAATCCTAATGGTGATCCACTGGATGGCAATCGGCCACGAGTGAACGCGGATGGTTTTGGCGAAATTACAGATGTTGCAATTAAGCGTAAGATTCGTAACCGTTGGCAAGACGTGCATAAACCAGTTTTGGTGTTAATGGAAGAAAGAGTCAAAGATGGTGTGATGAACATTCGAGATCGTGTGAAGCAGAGTGAGGCTGTTAGGGATGCTATTGCTTTACAAAAAGATGATAAAAGTCATTGGCGCGATGCTTTTTATAATGCGGCCTGTGCAAGCTGGCTAGATGTACGTGCTTTTGGACAGGTAATGCCATTTAGTGCAAGCAAAAAATTAAAAGATGGTCTGGATGGGGTATCGATTGGTATTCGTGGACCAGTTTCCATTCAATCTGCATACAGTGTTAACCCAATTAATATTAAAGAAGAGCAAATTACAAAGTCTATTAATCTCGAACCTGGTAGTGAAGGTAAGGCTAGTGATACGATGGGAACCAAGGCTTCTGTGCCATTTGCAGCATATAAATTTAATGGCAGTATTAATGTTGAGCAAGCAGAGAAGACTGGTTTTACGGAAGATGATGCAGCGGATCTGAAAGAAGCTTTGAAAACGTTATTTGTTAATGATAGTTCTGCTGCACGTCCGGAAGGCTCTATGGCAGTCTTAAAGCTGGTTTGGTGGGAACATGGTTCCAAGTTGGGAAAATTTGCACCCTACATTATGCATGATTTGACAACTGTTGAAGTTCCAGAAAAAGCGCAAAACTTTAATGAAATTAAGATAACCGTTAACGATCCTTCAGACATGACTGGAATTCATAAGACAGTTACTGATGGCTATTAAACATTTTGACGGGAGTTGGCAAAATGTATATTGCACATATTAGTGAAGATGATGAACGTATACAATCGTTAAAAGACCATTTGTTGAATGTGAGGGCTCTTTGTGAACAATGGGGAAGTAAAATCGGGCTCCAATATGTTTGTGGATTAGCTGGTTGGCTTCATGATGCAGGCAAATATAGCCAAAAATTCCAAAAGTATATTCGTGATCCGAATGGAAAGCGGGGGTCAGTTGATCATGCTACTGCTGGGGCCATTCTTTTGTATGATTTTTCTCGTGGCGACCAACATGATTTCAACCAAGAATTTAGTCCCAAGAAGGATGGCTCTGAGGCGTTAATAGAAGAGCTATTAGGGAACGTCATTATGGCACACCATAATTCCAAAGGTGCTCTTGATTTTATTGATCCAGTGATTCTGAATATGCCTTTTACCCAACGGTTAAATAAACAAGTTAAAGGTATTCGGGGATATGATGCTAACTATCAGGAACAATACCAACAAGTGGTGAATAACTATTTTACCGAATTTGAGGAAGAAGAATTCGCAGATTACTACTCGAAAGCCCTATCAGAAATAAAACAAATAGGAAATAAAGTACTTATAAATGATCAAAACTTTTATTTGAGGTATGTGCTGAGTGTATTAATTGATGCAGATCATACTGATACTGCTAATTTTGAAGGGAATACCAAATTTGGGTATGAAAATAATCAACATGATATTCTCAATCAATATTTTGATGTGAACGAAAAGGCTGTTCAAACCCAAATTTGCGAAAATACAAAAGAAAAAAATAACAAAACAAAAAAACTTAATTGGCTGCGTCAAGAAATGTCGGATGCTTGTTTTACGGCGGCTGGTGAGCAAACGGGCATTTATTCACTTTCTGTTCCTACAGGTGGAGGTAAAACACTTTCTAGTTTACGGTTTGCACTGCGAAAAGCTCAATTACAAAATGTAGATAGAATTATCTACGTTGTCCCTTACACGACGATTATTGAACAAAATGCTAACGTCATTCGTAACCGTTTGAATGGCAGTGCAAACAAGACGGACAACATCTTAGAGTATCATTCAACTGTTACACAAGATCCAAAGAAAGATAGTTACTATTATTCTTGGGACAGTTGGGATTCTCCCATTATTTTAACTTCCCAAGTAGCTTACTTGAATGCCTTGTTTGGAAAAGGAAGCAAAAACATCAGACATATGCATCAATTAGTGCATGCTGTTGTGATATTCGATGAAATTCAAACATTGCCGATTAAGTGTATTGAGATGAACAATGCCGCCTTAAAATGGTTGAAAATACAAGGGACGACTAGTTTATTGTGTACAGCAACTCAACCTGCGTTGGACAAAATTAGAAATGGGTTACCTATAAGTAAAGAAATTGTGCCTGATTTAAAATTAGCACAACAAGCATTCAAGCGTGTTACTATTCAACCAGTATTCAACAGTGATAAACAGTTAAAAGTGTTTTCCCTGGAAGATTTAACAGAATTTATAGACGATAAATTACAACAGGGTGTTCATAGCTTATTGGTTATTTTAAATACAAAAGCAGCCGTACGAAATGCATACGAAGCGTTGAACGATCAAAAGGACCTATTTAAATATCACCTGTCAACAGCCATGTGTTCAAAACATCGGCAGGTTAAGTTCTCTGAAATTAAAAAGCAACTTGAAAATCCGCAAAAAAATTCAAAGAAGGTTGTTGTTTTTTCAACAAACCTAATTGAAGCTGGTGTGGATTTAAGCTTTGAATGTGTTATTCGTTCTTGTGCAGGTCTTGATAGCGTTGTGCAAGCTGCAGGTCGTTGTAACCGCAACAACGAAGTGAAACTTGGTTATACTTATTTGATACAGATGGATAAAAATGTGGAAAATGTTGGCGGGCCGCTAAAATTCTTAGGAGAAGCAGCCGGCATTACAAAGGTTTTATTAGCTAATAATGTTAACCGAGATCTTTTATCGGATGAAATTATGAGAGATTACTTTATACGTTTGTATGCTAAAAGGAGTTCTGATCTTCCTTATCCAAGTGATAATGGATTAAAACTTTATCCATTAATCGGCAGTAGTGATGAGGATAAAGAGCCCAATGTTAGTAGCGAGATCAGTTATTATCAGAAAAACAAAAAAATACCATCGACTTATTTAAGTGTGGCACCAAATACAGTTGCAAAATTGTTTCAAGTAATCGATTCATCAACAACTGATGTGATTGTTCAGTATGGTGAAGGGAAAAAGCTCGTAGCTGAGCTTATTTCCCAAAAAAGCAAATTTGAAAGTATTTCAGGACTTTTAAAGCAAGTTCAGAAATATTGTGTTTCGGTGTATGGGAATCGGGAAGAACCTGGTAGTTATCTAGGTAAATTAATGGCGGATGGCAGTGTACGCTATTGCCAAGAACAAGATATTTTTATTGCTGAAGATGGATCGTATAGTGAAGAATTTGGTTTAGGCGAAGGAAAATTTGATTCTTTAGACTACTAATGCACTTAGTTAGTATTGTGGTGCGAGTATGAAGTGCACATAAATGTGCTAGGCAGTTCGCACCAATATTTGCAGGAAATGATTTATTTTTAGTTGTATTTGTTCGTTACATTTTTTTAATTATGTCCAGCCGTCTAAATATAGATATTTCTTCACCAGATATACTATATTTTGCGGTCGCATCCTTTATGGGTGCG
>NZ_DOEM01000031.1:0-1090 GCF_003533255.1 Pediococcus sp. | reverse complement strand
TGGGTGCGTGAATTGAAATTTATCAATCCCCCAACTGTTATCAGCGGAATGAATGTCGCATCCTTTATGGGTGCGTGAATTGAAATATTGAAGATTAATCAGATTAACTCAATGATGACGGGTCGCATCCTTTATGGGTGCGTGAATTGAAATATTGACGTTATCCACCATCTGATATGTGCTATGGGTCGCATCCTTTATGGGTGCGTGAATTGAAATTGGACACCAACAGAACTAAATGAAGCCATTCTAAAGTCGCATCCTTTATGGGTGCGTGAATTGAAATTTATCAGTCGTAGCGTCTACCTATTCCGCCACTCGGTCGCATCCTTTATGGGTGCGTGAATTGAAATTTGAAGCGTTTGCTGCTAAGTCATCCACATCAAATGTCGCATCCTTTATGGGTGCGTGAATTGAAATTGCATCTAGTGCTACTTCTTCAGCTGCCTCTTCAGGTCGCATCCTTTATGGGTGCGTGAATTGAAATCAACATTTCGGAACTAATGAATTTCTTTAAGATTGTCGCATCCTTTATGGGTGCGTGAATTGAAATTGGTTAAAAAGTTGGCTATTTTAATGGATAAATAGTCGCATCCTTTATGGGTGCGTGAATTGAAATTTTTTTTAATATGCTGTTTCTGACCAAGCACTCAAACCTTGTCGCATCCTTTATGGGTGCGTGAATTGAAATACCAACAAATCCTTTACCAGCAACTCCTGCAACCTCAGTCGCATCCTTTATGGGTGCGTGAATTGAAATAAACAATTTTAAACAGTATTATCAAATTCAAAAGGTCGCATCCTTTATGGGTGCGTGAATTGAAATGCAACAATTATAATCATACTATTATGCCTCTTCCTTAAGGTCGCATCCTTTATGGGTGCGTGAATTGAAATGCAACTGCAGTTATTGGTTTAATTAATTGGAAACCGTCGCATCCTTTATGGGTGCGTGAATTGAAATATACATGTCTGCATTTAATAAACGGTGGACTTATTGTCGCATCCTTTATGGGTGCGTGAATTGAAATTTTGCGATACTTAAAAATAAGGAGGAAATTATACAACAGTCGCATCCTTTATGGGTGCG
>NZ_DOEM01000037.1:0-103491 GCF_003533255.1 Pediococcus sp. | reverse complement strand
TACACAAGATATTTTACGCTCTCTTTTGTTTACAAAATTCAACTATTTGAGTTTTTCTGTTGATTAGATCTATAATAAAGTTTAGATGGGGGTAAGTATAATATAGATTCTTTAGTTTCTGTATTGTCATATCAGTTCAACAACCATTTGGATAAGGTTATTGTACCTTTATTTTTTTATTATTTAAATAATGCCATTCTTATGTATCCAACTAGCCATAAGTAAACTATTTTCTTTGTTGATAAAATGAAAGCCGGGTGAATTTTAAAATCGAGTTCTGCATTTGTTTGAAACAAAATCACATACCTTAGCTGTCTGTACTTTTGTTACAACTGCATTATTGTGTTTTAAATTTTTTATAATTAACAAATGCGGTGTAACTATTTTTAGAATTTTTAAGTTAATTAACAATTACTGACTCACTAATACAACTTATTTAAGATTACATCAGATTAATGTTGGCTTCATAAAATGAAAGGATGAATTATCGTGAAAATAACATTAATAACACAGTATTTAGAGGGACATGGCGGTACCGAAAGAGTCATTTCGAACTTGGTCAACGAAGATTTAAAAAATGAATATCAGGTTTTGATCCCTAAAAGCGGAAAACCTGAATGGCTCCAATGGATTACACGTACTACCGGCTACCAACTTAAAATTTGCCATGCACAAGATACACAAGCACAAAAAGAGTTTATTGAAAAAAATGTTTTAGCAGCAGAACCAGATATCGTTTTGGGACTCGAAGGCAGAGCTTGTGTAACTGCCTATCAGATCAGGAAAAAATATGACCTTCATTATAAAATTGTTTCTTGGGGACATACCTCCATTGCTGAATCAAACATTTTTGATCGTCAAGAACTTGCTTTCTCAGAATATCATCTTGCAATTAGTACAGGGATAAAAAAACAGTTGATCAAACTCGGGGTCCCAGCCCAAAAAATCTTTCTGATCTATAACCCTATCCGCACTGTAAATAAGAAAACAATCAGCACACCTAAAGCTAACGCTCCTTTCCATGCAATTTTTATTGGAAGAATATTGTTGGATGATCAAAAAAATGTACGTATGCTTCTTGAATCAATGGCACAGCTTAATATTCCTTGGAAACTGGACATCTTTGGCAAGGGAGCTGATCTTCCAAAAGCAAAAACATTAGCAAATGATTTGCATATTTCACAAAACATTAACTGGCAAGGTTGGATGCCTAATCCTTGGGAAGCAATTAATGAAGCTGATTGCCTGCTGCTCTGTTCAAAATATGAGGGATTCCCAATGGTTGTTATTGAAGCTGCTTCTTATGGCTTGCCAATTGTTTCAACAAACTGTCCTACTGGACCGGCAGACATCATTAATTCCCACAATGGAATTTTAACTCCAATGAACGACCAAAAAGCTTTTATAGCTGCATGCCGGCAAATCTATCGTTTGCGTGGTAAATATAATCATACAGATATCAAAAAAACAGTTTTGAAATTTGATATTTCTCGCTATATTAAGCACATAGAAAACATCTATAACTTAATTGCTGCTGATAATAAAAACACAGATAAATCAGCCATTAAACTTTCTTCTTTATAATAGGTTCTTTATCAAGTGGTACTGATGAAATGAATTATTAAAAATAATAAGCAATTGGTCTACTTGGTCAAGCTGCTTGTTCCTGAATGGAATGAGCAGCTTTTTTAATGTGACTATGAAAATTCAAACTGACATAACTATTCTTTAATTCGATGAGAAGACGTAAACGGAAGTTTTCAAAGTTCCGGAAACCGTAAGCAGTCTTTTTAATGGCTTTGATCTTGTTGTTTGTTCCTTCCACGGGTCCATTAGAAAAGGTCGTCTGAAAGCTGTTCTTGATTTCTTGTAGATGTTTACGCAAGGTACGATTAGTTTTTTTGATGGGCTCAGGCATTCCTGCAGCTGAACGTGTTAGACTTTCTAAGAGCCTTGGATCTCGCTGCTGGACAGCTTGTAAAAGTGTTTGATAATAAACGTAAGCTTGTCGCAAAGCGGAGGACATGTTTAATAAACGCTCCACAATATCCTGTTCACATAACTGCATATTACGAAAGTTTCTGCTTTTACGATAGGTTTTAAAATCAAGTTTGGTCGAGTCTTTAGTTAACAATTTCCAATAATGTTTCAAAGCACGTGCGTTGTGCGAACCCTGTCCCGCCTGTTTCATGGTTTGTGTCCGAACTAAGTTTAAGGCCCGATAAGCTTGGGTTACGACATGGAAGCGGTCGGCAATGATCAGCGCTTGCGGAAAGATCTCATGGATCAAGGATCGATAAGGCGAGTACAGATCAACTGTGACCGTTTGGACTGCCCAGCGAGCTTGACGGTCATATTGTAAAAAGTAACTTCGTAAGTATGTATTATGCCGAGAACGCACGATATCTAACGTGCGGCGTGTCGCAATGTCCATGACAATGATACTCATGCCGCTACTAGAAAAGTTGCCCGCTTTAAAGTCGTCAAAAGCGATATTTTGCGGTAAGAAATGATGATTGGGCCTTAAGTAAGTTGAGAGCTCTTGCGCAAAGCGCATCACTGTCATTCCAGAGATCCCAAAATCAGCGGCAATATCTTTTTGTGAGATATTCTGGTCTAATTTAGAAATAGCCTGATATTTAACGGCTTGTGAGATTTGGTCGTTAGCCTTGACGTCCTTGATCTCCGCAAGTTTTGTAATAGTTTTAGGGCAGGCAGCTGAAGCCGGGCAGAGATATTTTTGTTTGCGGATCGAAAAAACATTTGTGATCCCACCCGAAGGCAAACCGAGCATCTCAACGGTTTTAAAACCGTTGTAGCGCATTTTTTGACCACAAACTGGGCAAGCACAAGGATAAGATTGCCGCAAATGGATCTTGCGGACTTTTTTATGTTGGTAAAATCCTGCAGCTATCACTTTATTCTTATATTTTGGATCAAATTCCAGGTGTGAGTCTTTAATTCCCAATAGATCCAGTGTACAATTCTTCATGTAGGACATTCCTTTCAGTGTAGGGATTGTTTCTTTGAGATGAAGTGTGTCTTCATCTCTATTTTTTTATCATAAAACAAAATTGGTACTGAGAGAAGATTTTTCTATCAGTACCAAATATTATAGAACCAATTATTGTAACTTTGAGTTTTTGGATAAATAATTTATCCGCATTAAATGGGGTCCCAGAATACTTAATGGATGCATCGAACAGACCTTATCAGATTTATCCAAAAATTTTTCAAATCTTCTTCATGTGGATAATCCCTTCATTATCTGCTACAAATTTGCCAGTTCTTTTAATGAAAGGGGGAGTGAAAGCTAGTTGGATGTTGGAAAACATACTTATATTAATAGTGTTGTCGTTATTTTCATACGTAGAGTGGAATTTAGGGTTAAAACACTATGTATCAGCTAATTAGTTTTTGAAAGGAGATCTTCTATTTGGGATCATGTCAAACAGGAATTCAAAATCACAAACTCTAGATTTTGCCTGTGAGACAAGAGTAAGGAAAATTTTATTCAATCATTGTCTCAGGCTAAAGAAAGATTGCAGAAGGCGATTCTTCAATCACTAAATAACATATTGGGTAGTCTAGTTATAGAGCTGTCTGGTAACGATAAGATCCCAAATTGGAAACCATATGAATTTATAGAAAAAGTTTAGGAAGGTGGTTTTTATGGAAAAAGCTTTAAATGATTTGATAAAAATTTCAAAAAAATATAAAAAGCAAAAAGATTTAGAACATCTTGAAGTTGAATATTTGTCGGTTTTTTACGAAGGTAAGGATTTTGGGAATTATTTGTATAAACATTTATCTCCATATTTTGTTTCAAACGGTTCAAGTATGGGAGAAAAAAATAAAGTTTATTGTTTTGTTTTGGAAAGTGTGGACGACTATGAAAAATATTTTGTTCATGCAAAAAAGATAAAACACTATTCTCCAAGCAAAAATCAAGTATTTCAAAAAGCAAAATATATCATTTCTACGGATGAAGACTTTGTTTATGATTCTCAAAATCATTGTATTATTTATACTAATCGAGATGAAACAATTATTTTTTCAAATCGGTTACATTACAATCAAGCCTGTAAAAGAGTGATCCGTGATGAACTGATTTATGGACTGGTACAATCCCAAGCTACACCATCCATAATGTTACATTCATCCTGTGCGGTAGATAATACTGGGAAAGCTATTTTAATTTGTGGAGATAAGGGAGCTGGCAAAACGACTACCTTAGTAAATCTTCTTGATCTTGGTTACGATTTGCTTAGTAATGATCTTACTTTTGTTAAGCAAGTTGATGGAAAAATATGGGTTAAGGGTACTCCAGAAAGCATAAATATTGGGTTAGGTACTGCTTCCAAATTTGAACAGTTACAGGATATTATACCTGAAAACATGAGAGAGTTGAGCGATCATGATCTGTGGAGTACGCATTTAAAACCAGAATTAAATTGGCAAAGTTTTGCTAACAAGTTTAACGTAAAATTAATCTCAGAGTGGACGGAATTAAGTACCATATTGTTCCCAAAAATAGGTGAAGGTTTAGTGCCTGAATGTAATAAAATTGAAAAAATACAACTAAAAAAGAACTTACAAAATAGTTTCCGCGGAATCAATGTCGGCCATAATATACCATGGTCAACATTAATTGAAAAACGGCACAAAGAAGTGCAGAGTAGCGAAATTAGTAAATTACTGGATGGATTACTAAATAAGTCGGCATATAAAATTCGGTATTCAGGTAAAAAAGATGAATTAAGTAGTCTAATTTATGAAAGTATTACAAAAAAGCTTTCGTAGTAAACTTGTTTTTTAAGGCGTTGAAAGTGGGTGTCAAAAATGACTAAGAAGTACCATCGAGCGTTTGGGGTATACGGAATTATTTTTATCGACGGAAAGTTAGTTGTTATTAAGAAAAATGGGGGACCATACATAAATCGGTTTGATTTACCTGGCGGCAGTTTAGAGGACGGTGAATCTTTGGATAAGGCAATTGTCCGCGAAATTGCGGAGGAAACTGGCCTTCAACCGTTGAAAATTAGGCAATTGGGGATAACGAGCTTTAAATATCCTTGGCACTACAAGAAATGGGAATATAACCAACACATCTGTGTATTTTATGATATTCAGCAGTGGCAGGGCGTTGCGGTCGATCATGTTGCTCAATTTATTGGACAAGATTCGCTGGGTGCAAAATTGGTGTCATTGGCAGATTTAAACGAAAAAAACACTTCTCCTTTAGTTTTAAAGGCAAAAGCGTTTTTGAAAAATAATGACAGGTTTGACTCTGCAGATCAAACATTTACAACTTGGAATGTTTTAAAAAAGCCAGTTTATTAGGAGATGTCTTGCCAATATTCTGGCTTTTTTGGCAACTCGTCATAAGTTTGAAATATATTTGGTTTGACATTTGTGTGTTTTAACTCAGAAAGAGATCGCCAAACTAGTGACCGTCCTTTATTTGTTTGTCAGTGACATTTAAGTAAATTCCTAACCCAACAATTCCTACCACGGCAATCCACAAAATCACCCACCAAAAAGTTAAAAATAGTGACATGACGGTGGCTAACAGTATCAACGGGGCCAGAAATTTTGTGAGGCCATATAATAGTTTTAACATGAAGAAAAACATCAGCATTGTTAGTAATACCAGCATATTCTACCACGACCTTTCTTACTGGATATTATAGTACACGAAATCGGATTGAGGTACTCTAGATATAAGAAACGAGTGATTAATCATGAGTAACTAAAAGAGCCTACCGTGTATCATTTTGCGGCAGGCTCTGTATTTAAACTTATTTGTGGTCTAATTTTTCACTAAGATAGTCTCCATCTTCATGAACACTATCTTGTGACTCATCATAAAGTAAGTGATCCAAATGGTTTTCTTCTAAGTCGTTGTTTTCATTGGGATTAGGGATAGAATCCGGCGTTTGCTTTGGTGATTTTTCACCAGGTTCCATAGGATTATCGTTTTGTTCATCATAACTCATATTACTGTCAGGGGCGCCATTGCGCTTCTTATCCTGTTTAAAAGTTTCTTTAATATGTTCATCATCCATATTGGCCACTTCCTTAGCTAATTTTTGGGGACAACTTCGCTATATAAGTTTGAAAATAATGTGAGCGAGTTGTACTAAACGACTTGTTTTTGTCGTTTTAACTCGCTATACGGAATAATAAAGCTGGTTTCAGCAACATCTGTCAGGAAAACTTGCCAAGTACTTTCTTCATCTAGTAAACGAGTATCTACTTTTTTGACATAAGCGATTTGATTCTCATTTACATACAGAACTTCATCATCGGTGGTTTGAACTCTGAGTAACATTAAATATCTCCTCTCAAATAACCTTGACTGTCAACTATACGCAAAGTTTAACATGTCTTGAGGGAGTTTATAATTTTCGTGCTTATTGAAAAACTTTTATTTACGATTAATCTAAAAATGGTATGCTAGTTTGAAAATTAGGCAAAACACTTCTATATTTAAATGAACGTTTGAATTATACTAGGATCATGGAGAAATTTGTAAAGAGGGGTACGTATGAAAATTTTAATGATTGAAGACAACAAATCGGTGTCCGAAATGATGGGCATGTTTTTTAAAAAAGAACAGTGGGATGCATCTTTTGCATATGATGGTAACGAAGCGGTTGAGATGTTTAAGAGTGCACCAAATGATTGGGACATGATTACACTTGATTTAAACTTACCTGGAAAAGACGGCATGGAAGTTAGTTCGGAGATTCGACAAATTTCAAAAACTGTGCCGATCATTATGCTGACGGCAAGGGATTCGGAAAGTGATCAAGTTCTTGGCCTTGAGATGGGCGCTGACGATTATGTCACTAAGCCGTTCAGTCCAATTACCTTAATTGCCAGAATCAAAGCTTTGCATCGGCGTGCACAAATGGGCACAACGAGCAGCACAGAAGAAACGGACAATCAACAAACCAATTACGATGTTGAGACAGGAAGCTTTAAGTTAAGTTCTTCAACTAGAGAGGCTTATTTAGATGATAAATTAATTCCTGATTTAACACCCAAAGAATTTGATTTGTTGAAAACCTTAGCGCAAAAGCCAAAACAAGTTTTTTCCCGGGAACAATTACTCCAATTAGTTTGGAATTATGAGTTTTATGGGGATGAAAGAACTGTTGATGCGCATATTAAAAAGTTACGGCAGAAAATTGAAAAAGTAGGACCACAGGTGATCCAAACAGTTTGGGGAGTCGGATATAAGTTCGATGATAGCAAAGCGGGGGATTAAACATGCGTTTGAAACTGCTATATCAACAGATGTTAGCTTTTTTTGCGGTAATTTTTACAACCGTAATTATATTTGGGTTGGCATTTATTCAGTTTTCCAATCGAATGGTTTATCAAGATACTTGGAAGCAGCTTGAAAGTTATGCCGATAGTGTTTTTCAACAATCAGTTGTGGTGAATTCTAGTGGCGAATTTGAAGGAATCCAACTGGGCGGCTTACAAAATAGTGAACGGTTGCTGGCAAACCAAGCAATTCATTTTTCAATTTATATCAAGAAAAATACGATTGCTTATCCGAAAAATGGTTTTTCCCCAGTTATCAATAAAAGCCAGTGGAAAAAGCTGAAAAGTGGTGAAACACTGACAACAAAATCTGCCCGGCGCTTTAATCGTACTGGAAAAAGCAAAACGCAATCGATGACGGACATCATCAAACCGTACAGAAATGAAAACGGTGAATTGATTGCGGTCGTTTTAGTGGGTTCGCCGGTTGCTAATATTCAGTCCAATATGCGAAAAATCCAACATAATTTATTAATAGCTTTTCTTATTTCTGGACTGGCAGCAATTTTTATTGCCTACGGGCTGGCCAAATATTCGGTTTCGCGGATTGACCGTATCCGAAAGGCGGCTCACAAAATTGGCGAAGGTAATTTTGATATTACGGTGCCAACAAAAGGTAATGATGAAATCGATGGTTTAGCATCAGACTTTAATCATATGACGAAATCACTTAAGGCGTCGAACGAAGAAATCAAGCGTCAGGAACAGCGACGGCGAGAATTTCTTGCGGACGCTGCGCATGAAATGCGAACCCCTCTGACGACAATTAATGGTCTTTTGGAAGGGTTAACCTATGATGCCATTCCAGAAGAAAGTCGTGAAGAGAGTCTACAATTGATGAGCAATGAAACCAAGCGCTTAATTCGATTGGTCAACGATAATTTGGATTACGAAAAAATTCGGACAAATCAAATCATTTTAAACCGTCATGAGATTCGGGTCCATGAGGTTGTGAATAATTTAGTTGAACAGTTACAAAAAAAGGCCCATGAGGCAAAAGATCAGTTTGTCACCCAGGTTGCTGACAATGTCACGGTTTATGCGGACTATGATAGATTTGTGCAAATAATGTTCAACATCATGCAAAACTCGATTCAGTTTACGAATGGCGGTATAATAACGATTACGGCTCATAATGATAAAGATAAAAATTGTGTCATTTCGATTAGCGATACGGGCATTGGCATGTCGGATGATCAAATGAAGAACATTTGGGAACGATATTACAAGGCTGATGCCTCTAGGAAAAACACCAAGTATGGGGAATCTGGTTTGGGCATGGCAATTGTGCATCAACTTGTTAAGGCTCATAAAGGGACAATCAATGTTTCTAGTGAATTAGGCAAAGGGACCACATTTACGCTTCAATTACCTTGTGAAGATAAAAAAACAGAAAGCTAAGAGGCTTAACTTTCTGTGACAAGCAATAAAAAAAGCAGGAATTCAATTGAATTCCTGCTTTTATATTAGCTAGATTATTTAGCAGCTGGAGTACCGAACCATTCGATACGGCTCTCAACTGTGTCTTTAATAGCTTTTGTACCAGGTGCAAGTAACTTACGAGGGTCATAACCTTTAATATCATTTTGGTCATGTCCTTCTTCAATATACTTACGAGTTGCAGCTGCGAAAGCCATCTGGCATTCAGTGTTAACGTTAACCTTTGCAACACCCATTGAAATAGCTTTTTGGATTTGTTCCTTAGGAATTCCTGAACCACCATGTAAAACAAGTGGAGTAGAAATTACGTCAGCTAATTCTTGGAGACGTTCGAATTTCAAGCCCTTCCAGTTTTCTGGATATTGGCCATGAATATTACCAATTCCACAAGCAAGGTAGTCAACACCAGTTGCGGCGATTTGTTTAGCTTCTTCAACATCAGCTAATTCACCTTCACCAATGATACCGTCTTCTTCTCCACCGATTGAACCAACTTCAGCTTCAACGGACATACCTTTAGCATGTGCCAACTTAACGATTTCCTTAGTTTTTTCTAAGTTTTCTGCAAATGGTAAATCATGGCCATCAAACATAACTGAGTTGTAACCAACTTCGATACATTCTTTAGCAGCTTCGTAGTTACCATGGTCTAAATGCATGATAACTGGAACTGTGATGTTCATTGATTTAATGGTTTGTTGAACTAAGTTTAAACAAAGTTCGTAACCACCCATGTACTTTGCAGCTCCCATAGAAGTTTGGATCAAAACTGGAGTGCCTTTTTCTTGAGCAGCGCCAAGAATTGCACGTGTCCATTCCAAGTTGTTAGTGTTAAAAGCACCAACAGCGTAGTGACCTTTGCGAGCTTCAGCAAAGATTTCGTTACCATTAACTAATGACATAAATAAAATCCTCCCAAAATATATTACAACGATGTGTAAAAAGGTTGCATTAAACGTACACATTTATTTTAACACATTTGATTATTAAAATGCAGACCAATTTTCAAGCGTTATTTATGGGAGAAACAGAAATGAAATAACGGTGATAATTACGAATAAAAGATAAACGAATAGACAAAATTGGCTAAATTGGGAGCATTTTTGGCCTATGCCAATATTTTAATGAACAAAAAATAAGTGCGTTGAAACCTGGTCGTATCAGCTGTTTATATATATCTAAACTGGTATACCAATTAAATTTAATAATTTATCACTTGTAAAAACGGTTACTTTCCTGTTAAAATGTTTCTTTGTCTTGGTATAGGCTTTAATTTAAAGAGAATAAGGAGAATTTATAATGGGTATCATAATTGCACTGATCCCAGCAATAGCTTGGGGTAGTATTGGACTAGTGTCAGGTCGTCTTGGCGGATCGGCACCTCAACAAACTTTAGGAATGACAATGGGTGCTGTGGTTTTTGCGGTATTTACTTGGTTTTTATACCAACCAACATTATCAGCTAAAGTTTGGATTGCAGGAATTATTTCTGGTTTATTCTGGGCAGTTGGACAAGGGATGCAGTTTACCTCAATGAAAAAAATTGGGGTTTCTAAAACTGTGCCTCTTTCAACTGGGTTGCAATTGGCCGGTAATGCTTTAGCAGGAGTGTTAATTTGGCACGAGTGGACTACTGGAAAAATGATTACCATGGGAACCGTTGCTGTGATCGCATTGATTGCAGGTGCCACGTTTACTTCTTTACGAGATAAAAGCGATCCAGAACATAATAAGGATGAAGATATGGCTGCTGGTATTCGGGCATTGGTGATTTCCACAATTGGTTACATTGGCTATACTGTGGTTGTACGCTTTGCTGATGTGAATGCCAAAGCAGTTATTTTGCCACAAGCGATCGGAATGCTTGCCGGAGCCGTTGTTTTTGTATTTGTTTCAAAAGCAGCCGTTACGGCATTCAAAGATAGTCATACTTGGAAAAATGTCATCACTGGTTTAGTTTGGGGAATTGGGAACATTTTCATGTTCTTAGCAATTCCAAGTGTCGGTTTGGCAATTAGTTATTCACTTGCTCAAGCCGGAATCGTTATTTCAACATTCGGTAGCATCTGGTTCTTAGGTGAACACAAAACGCATCGTGAAATGCAGTATGTTATTTTTGGATCAGTTTTGATTATTGTGGGGTCAACCTTGTTGGCAATTATGAAGTAAATTGATTAATGGTAAAAACAGTAGAAATACTGCTTTTTTTATACATTTTTTAGAAAGTAGCAATTTTGAGTTGAACAATTTTGGTCACGCTTCAAATTTTAGTAATCGGGTGTATAATAAATTGATGGAACATTAAAAATACAAAGTGAGGTAAGTAAACAATGGCACATATTTCGTTTGACGGTTCAGCTGTTTCAAAGTTTGTTCATTATAATGAACTTGCTGAAATGCAACCCCTAGTTACTGCAGCAGATAAAGAATTACGTGAAGGTACTGGTGCTGGAAATGATTTCCGTGGATTCATTGATTTACCAGTTGATTATGATAAAAATGAATTTGCACGTATCAAGGCAGCAGCAAAAAAAATTCAGAATAATTCTGAGGTTTTTGTTGCTATCGGTATTGGTGGCTCATATTTAGGTGCACGTGCAGCAATTGATTTTCTTGGAAATACTTTCTACAACTTGCTCCCTAAGGAACAACGTAACGGCATTCCCCAAGTATTCTTTGCTGGAAACTCAATTAGTTCAACTTACTTAACAGATTTAGTAAACTTGATTGGCGATCGTGACTTTTCGATCAATGTTATTTCAAAATCAGGTACAACTACTGAACCTTCAATTGCTTTCCGTGTACTGAAGGACAAGTTAATTGCTAAATACGGTAAAGATGGTGCTAAGGAACGAATCTTTGCGACAACTGATAAAGCTAAGGGTGCTTTGAAGACGGAATCTGATGCAGAAGGTTATGAAGAGTACGTTGTACCTGATGATATTGGTGGACGGTTCTCAGTTCTTTCTGCTGTCGGTTTATTACCAATTGCTGTTGCTGGTGGTGACATTGATCAATTAATGAAGGGTGCTGCTGACGCTCGCGACGCATATAAAGATCCCGACGTTACAAAGAATGACGCTTACAAGTATGCTGCATTACGTAACATCTTGTATCGTAAGGGTTACACAACTGAATTGTTAGAAAACTTCGAACCAACATTGCAATACTTTGGCGAGTGGTGGAAACAATTGATGGGTGAGTCAGAGGGAAAAGACCAAAAGGGTATCTATCCTTCATCAGCTAACTTCTCAACTGATTTACATTCACTTGGTCAGTATATTCAAGAAGGCCGTCGTAACCTTATGGAAACCGTTGTGAATGTTGACAAGCCTAACCATGATTTAAACATTCCTAAGGAAGATAAGAATCTTGACGGGCTTAAGTATCTTGAAGGTCGAACAATGGATGAAGTTAATAAGAAGGCTCATCAAGGTGTTACCTTAGCTCATAATGATGGTGGCGTTCCTGTTATGAATGTTAATATTCCTCAACAGGATGCTTACACATTGGGCTACTTGATCTACTTCTTTGAAGCAGCTGTTGGTATTTCTGGGTACTTGAATGGAATTAATCCATTCAACCAACCCGGTGTTGAAGCCTATAAAAATAATATGTTTGCTTTACTTGGCCGTCCCGGCTATGAAGCACAAACAAAAGAACTCAACGAACGCCTTGGTAAATAAGACTTTCTAGTAGTTTAACAAAATAAGTTCTGCAGAATTGATATGAGTTTCATGACTTGTCATTTTGCAGAGCTTTTTTATGATTTCAAACTAAAACTATTTTTGGTAATTTTTAATTGACTTTCGGAAGAAAAATCTTTACTATTATGGTGATATCAAGCTGATATTAAGTGAGGTGACCGGGATTGGCGAATGACCAAAAAGATAAGCGGTTTTTATTACGTTTGGATCAGTCTCTTTATGATCGGTTAGCAGAAGAAGCCAATCGAGCTAATCAAAGTGTGAATATGTATATTGTAAGTTTGTTGTCAGAAAATCACGGTACAAAAAGTTTTGAAAATTGCCAGATAATTGGCAAGACTGTTTCTGGTTCGGATGTCAATATGGAAAACGGTCTGGTTCTGGTAACGGGAATTTATTATCGTTATTTAATTAACGATAATTCTGATGTTGATGATAAGGCTAAATATGCTGTGATTGAGGCAAATGGAAATATCTTAACGTTACAAAAAATTTAGCCATTTGGGGGAGATAAGGAATGGCAAATCAACAAAAAAAGCCGTTTGGTGCACTGGGAGAAATTATGACCACTGCGATGAACGGTGATTACTCAGCGCAATACAATAAGGTACAACAGGCTGCTATAAAACGTAGACAACGTTCGACACAAAAACTCGCTAAGGAAGATGAACGTCATACGCAAAATAAGCCTGAGAGAACAGTTCATGCACGAATACCAAAAAATCGGAGGAGCTTTACTATGCCATTTGGACTTAGAATTGTACCACAAAATAATCGAGGATTAGTTGAAACATTAGGGAAATACAAACGCAGTGTTGATCCAGGATTCCATTTTTACTTTCCATTTTTCCAAAAGATCAGAAATGTGAGTTTGGCAATGGAACCCCTCGCACTGCCTAACTATTCTATTATCACAAAAGATAATGCAGACGTTTCAGCAAGCTTGACGCTAAATTTCCATATCACAGATCCGGTGAAATATCAGTATGAAAATACGGATTCTGTTGAATCAATGGCGCAATTAGTTCGGGGACATTTACGAGATATTATTGGCCGAATGGATTTGAATGAAGCATTAGGGTCAACTGCTAAAATCAACCAGGAGTTGACATTGGCAATTGGCGATTTGACCAATACGTACGGAATTAATGTGGATCGAATTAATATTGACGAATTGACACCTTCACGTGCAATCCAAGAAGCGATGGACAAACAATTGACGGCTGATCGTGAACGGGTTGCCACAATTGCAAAGGCCGAAGGAGAAGCCAAATCAATTGAGTTAACTACCAAGGCTAAGAATGATGCGTTGATGGCAACTGCTAAAGCCGAAGCGGATGCAACAAAAACGCGAGCTAATGCGGAGCGTTATCGAATTGATACAGTTCAGGCTGGATTGGCAGAGGCGACAGACAAGTATTTCCAAAACCAGTCAATCAATGCCTTTTCTGATTTGGCGAAATCAAATACCAATATGGTTGTGGTGCCTTCGGATAGTTCTGATGAATTTGGTAAAATTCCAGTTATTGGTAAACTATTAGGAACTAAAGATGACCAACCACATAATTTATAAATTTAAATATTAATTCATAAAGCTACTACGAGTTTGTTCGGGTGGCTTTTTGTACATATGAAAAAACGAATAGGGTGTGAGAATGTGCGAACACAAACAAAGATCAATTTTGTAGAAGGCCTGACCGGCGCTGTTTTATTAATTTTACTGTATATGCGAATTAATAATTATTATCAACTCACACATAGATGGGTTACGACGTATACCTCGCAGCTGCGTTTTTACATTCTTTCTTTGTGGATTCTGGTTGGATTGATGGTTATTTTTATGGTAATTTTCTTCGTCTATTCTGACCGTTCACAGCCTCAAAAAAATTGGGGATTAGCAGTGGCGCTGCTAATTGTGGGTGCCGGGGTTGTGTTTCAATTCTTGAATCAGCCAGATTATACGAAGCAGCATGTGACACCAATTCCACTTTCAGTTAATCAGGTTATGAAAAAGGTATATGCAAAAAAATATAGTTCCTATGAAGATGGGTTTTACTTTTATAATCCGGATAGCAAATATTATAAGCAAACTAGAAAAGAAGTTCGAAGATACTCTTTAAGTAGTCAGACAGATTTATATTGTGCGAATTTAAAATCTTTACGGCGCAAGCTTGGTTCAAAACGTTATCAAGCGTTAATCACCAAATTAAAGATTAAGAGTGGTAATGCGATTGTCTTTACCTATCGAGAGGACGGCAAGAATAAGGTCAAAGTATTTAACAGATTACAGGACCGACAAGTTTTATTGCGTTTTGTCCACTACTTAAATGGTGATGAAACCGTAAATTTCTTCGGATAAAAAAAGGCCTCAAGGCATTGAAAAACAACGCTTTGAGGTCTATTAATATTGGGCATACTGGGATCGAACCAGTAAATTACGGATTCAGAGTCCGTGGCCTTACCATTTGGCGAATGCCCACTAAATTTACCTATATAAGTTTACCGTTTTTCTGTAAAACTGTCAACATATGTTTACAACCATTCTTTATAAACTGACAAGCACTCAGCTTTTTGCTACAATAAGACTGTTATGAGGTGAAAATATGGCTACAAATTCTGATTCGATTTATAATGTTTTATCACAAATTCGTGAGTATCCAGAACGTGCTGAAGTGAATACCTTAGGATATACAAATGTTGTGCAATTAAAAATCAGTGATAGCATCCCAGTTGCTAATCCAGAAATATACTTTCCTGACGAAACTTTGCTAGTTGACCGACTTTCGGATGAGTTTGTTGATAAATATAACGTTTTGATGGACTACTTTAATGGTTTAACGAAGAAGCCAATGAAAAGCTATCATGAGGTTTGGGTAACGACTGCACACGTTGTTGGAAAGAAAGCATATATGCTTGAGCTGACCTATGAGTAACCGTGAGCTTAAGATTACTTTGGCAGATACAAAAGAAAAGTTAGTTATCTGGGCAGTCATTGCAATTTTGTGTGTGGTCAGTGAAAATCTGCTGAACTTTGCTTTTATCCCGTATATTCTGATCGCGATATTTATATACTGGATCTATCTTTTTGTTACTTTTGTTTATTTGACCATTTTAAAAATGAAAGGAAGCTAAGGTATTGACTTTGTGGCTCAAATAAGATAAATTAGAACAGTACTATTTTTGCCCGCTGGTCAAATTGGTTTAAGACGTCGCCCTCTCAAGGCGGAGCTACGGGTTCGAACCCCGTGCGGGCTATTATAAAACTGGAAAAGGGCTTCAAACCATTGCAATATCAGTGGTTTGAAGCCCTTTTTTATAGCTCTGTGTACTTTTTTTTGAAATGCAGGTCTAACTAATTTTTAAGAAGTTACCATATCTTGTCACTATTCAAAGGAGATCGTACATAACCAGAAAGAATACCCAAATTCCGTCTTGTTTGAAGATCTAATTTAGTTGCATCAGCATCGTCTGCGACAAAATCATAGATAGTTTTAAGAATTGTCGCGACTTTGTGCTGTGTTAAATAGAGATTTGTAATGCCCAGCGAAAGCTCAACTGCAATTTTTGTGTAATCTTCATGATTATGAAGTTGAGTTGCGGCGGTTGTGATAGTATTTTGAATTTTTGGATCAGATTTAAATTCTGGTTCAAAAAATGCTTTACCAATTAGTTCGGAAAGTTGCTGATATTTTTCGTTCATTGTAAATTCCCCCATAAGTGTATTTTGTCTTTTACAAATACATCTCTATGGTACACCATTTAGTGTGGCTATGCCAAAACTAAAATGATAACATGGCATTGTATCGCGGATTATGAAAGTTGTTATGTTGGTTACCACACCAATTGGCAGTATAGTATTTGTTAAATACACAAAATATATAATGCGAGGAATGAACGCCCATGTTAAAAAAGCCTCAAGTCTTAACCCCGAATAGTAAAATTGCGATTGTCAGTTTGTCTAGTGGAACGCTTGGCGAAAGCTTTGCCACCCATCAATTGCAATTAGGAATTAAACGGTTAAAAGAAATGCAATTGCAGCCAGTTTTTATGCCCAACGCACTGAAAGGAATCCAGTATTTAGCTGATCATCCGCAGGCGCGCGCTGATGATTTAAAAACTGCTTTTGCCGATCCAGAAATTAAGGGCATCGTTTGTGCAATTGGTGGCGACGATACTTATCGGCTATTACCTTATCTCTTAGAGGATGAAACATTTGTTCATAATGTCCATTCCCATCCTAAGTTGTTTACTGGCTTTTCAGATACAACAATTAATCATTTGATGTTCTATCAATTAGGAATGCAGAGCTTTTACGGTCCAAATTTTCTGAATGATTTGTCAGAGTTGGATCAAGAAATGCTCCCATACACCAAACACACCTTTATGAATTATTTTAGAAATGAGGCGACAACCTCAATTACATCCAGTGCTATTTGGTATGAGGAACGCGAGGATTTTTCATCTGCAGCTGTCGGAATGCATCGGAAACAGCATATGGAACAAAAAGGGTATGAGGTGTTGAGAGGATCAGGCCAAATTACGGGCCGACTATTGGGTGGTTGTCTCGATAGTTTGTATGATATTTTGTCAGGAACTCGCTATCCTGATGAAAAAGAAGTTACAGAAAAGTATCACTTATTTCCTAGCTTAAACGAGTGGCAAGACAAAATTATGTTTATTGAAACTAGTGAGGAAAAACCCAATCCAGAACTCTATCGCAAAATGTTACTTGCATTAGATGCTGAGGGCATTTTTTCAGCTATTTCAGCAATCCTTGTCGGCAAACCACAGGCAGAAGCCTTTTATGACGAATATAAGCAGATTTTACTGGAAATTACCGATTCATATCAGTTACCTATTTTAACAAATGTCAATTTTGGCCATGCTTATCCAAGGACGGCGCTCCCCTATGGTGGTGAGACACAAGTTGATTTTGACCGGAAAGCCATCACGCTTTTGGAGCCGATGTTTGCATAAAAGGATACTGAACAGTTAAATATTTGATGACAAAAAGTTGCTAGCTAACGATAAAATGTTACTAGCAGCTTTTTATTTAGTTAGTCAAATTTTGTTGCAACTTTTTGGCCCGAACTAACCACTAATAAGTGAAAGGGGGTAAGTCACGTGAATAAAGTAAAAATCAGAACAGTCAAACGGGCTATTCGGGGGGATCAGCAAGCATTTTCCCAACTTGTTTTAGGCCAGGCCGATTATTTAACGCGAACTGGACATCTTTATCTGTCACGCGATGTTGATGTTCAAGATGCTATTAGCGAGACGACACTGATCGCATTGCATTCAATCAGTCAACTGCAGAAACCCGCGCTATTTCGAACTTGGTTAACGCGAATCTTGATTCGTCAGTGTTACCGCAGATATTCAGAACAAGCCCATGAAGTTTGTGATTTGGCAGACCTTCCCGAAATGCCAACGAATTTAGCAAACGTTTCGGTTGATGAAAAATTAGATCTCTTGGGGGGATTAAAACGTTTAAATGACGGCTATCGGTAAGTATTATTAATGTTTTATTATAATGGATTATCCATTCACGAAATTAGCGATCTTATTGGGATGCCAGAAAACACTGTTAAATCGCATTTGAAGCGTGGTAAATCTCAACTGAAGACGTGGTTAGGAGGGGACTATTTTGAAAAATGAAAAATTTTCGCAATTGGTTGAGCAACTTAGTCAGGCACAAACTGTGAACCCAAAAGAAACCAAGACAACGATTACGCAAGCGTTATTAAAATCAGGTGTTAGACTAAAACGGCGCCATCACCATGTATTATGGGGATTTGTGACCCTTGCAGTCGCAATTTGCCTGCTAACGCTTAGCGGAATGTACGTAACACCGGTTAATCATGTGATGCCACAAACACCAATTATTGGGAATTTCTTTGCGAAATTTGATGATGATCTGGGAACGATTGTTGAAACTAATGGAAAAACGCAGAATTTGAATCAGACACGAACTTCCAACGGTATGAAGATGACACTAAAAACTGCATATGTACAGGGAAAGACAGTTGCAATTACTGGAACCATCAGTGGAGTTAACGGTGCATGGGATGATTGGTTTGACTTTTACATTGGCCGCGGTGGGGTGAAATTTTCTCAAAGTAGCGCGGATCTTCGGAAGATATCAACAGGACATTATCGTTTTTGGCTAGACGGGACCATTAAAGGCAAAATTTCAAAAAGTACGATTAAGTTTCCAATTGTTTTCACCAGGTTCAAGGGTCATGCTGGGCGTTGGGCATTTAATTTACGGTTAGCACCAAGTAAGGTAAGCACACAAAAGCTTACTGGAAACATTACTTTGGCAAACGGGGACGTCAAATTGAAATTACTTGGAATTGATGAGTATTCTGGAGGAACTGGTTTGTTAAAGGTACAGGAAACACAACGAGTTTCTAAAGATGACTTTCAGTTATTTAAAATTTTCGTTAATGGAAGTCACAAAGATTATATGCTCGCCAATCAAGATCCCATGGTTCTGAGCAAGAAAGGAAAACAACGCATAGTAGGTTATCGAGTAAAAGAGTTGCCAAAACGAATTACAAAAATAACTGTAGAACCAACATTATCCACATGGGAGGTTTCCGCACGAACGGCATTAAGTTCGTTACCAACGACGATCAAAGCAAAACGAACGACGGAAGTTTTCAGATTTAAAAAGCCAACGTTAAGAAATGGTAAATTGACTTTGCGTTATTATTTAACAGGATCCGGATTATCGTCTGATAGAGAACTTATGTGGGACAAAGGAAATCAGCTTAATGGTGCGCTTGCTATCATGGCCAAAACATATCACGATGATGGGAACGCTAGTGTTTATGGAAAAGATTACTTGTATGAAGGCCGTCAAAAATTGATTAATGGCAAAACCAATGAATTTGAAGCCACCTATAATTTAACAAAGAAATCAGGTTTGAAAAATCTCAATCTTAACCAGTTACAATTACAGATTGATTATGATGGTTTGCACAGTACACCAAGGATGAAAGAACAGACAATTTCGGTTAAACAAAATTAAAAGGTTCTGATTTTAAAAATTTGTGCGTTTGATTTAAATAAAAAATGATTTAAAGAATTTAAGTCAAATCAAACTTTAACTGCTGGATTTTGAAAGGAAGCACACGACAACTAAATTAGACAAAAAAGATATAAGAATTACGCAGTGATTATATTTTTAATCGTCTTTTAAAAAAATTTGAGTTAAGGGTTCGTTTTTATATTTATCGATAATTTCTATAAAATTATGGAAAAATAAGTTGTTTTTTAATGAAAGCGCTTTACAATTAAAACGTGATAGTAACCTTTCTCAATAAATAGGGAGTGCTGCCTATGAAAGAAAATAAAGACTATTTTTGAAGTGGCGTAGTAAAATTGCAGTTGCATACGAGGAATCTAAGGAGAGATGTATTATGAAAACGAAAAAATTACGTCTGCCTTGTTTGTTGCATGTTTAAGTTTTGGTTTTATTACTACTTCGGCTTTGGCTGGTAATGATGAACATGGTTATAGTATGCGTGTTTATGGTTTCAAGCAAAAGAGTCACTCGGCTGGTTGGTACAGACAAACAACTAATTATAAAAATAATTGGAAGGTTAAACTAACAAAATCCGGTGAAGGCCCGCATACCATTTCGATTTTTTGGTTGGAAAAAGCAGGCGGTGCAAATGTTAGCCCGATTATCAAAAAGATAGCGGGGAATCCTGAAGCGTACCAAAGGGTCAATCCTTCTTTCCATGGGAAGAAAACCGTGATGCTGACGGCTCAGAATAATAATATTTCAGGCTATTGGGATGAAGAGACTGGGAAAATTCAATAATTAAGTTTTATGGTGGTCATCTAATGCAAATTATGTAGATGACCATTATTCTTATTGGTAGGAGGGGTTCTGATGTTTAACTTTGAAATTAGTAAACTTTTAAAAAATTGGCGATTTATTTTCTTTGCTACCTTAATCATACTTGTTCCAGAAATAGATTTGTTAATTCAGCTCAAAAGTCAGATTGAGGCTGGATTTGACACAGCAAAGTTTATATTAAATCCAGCAGAAGTTAGTTTTTTGGCTTCTAATTCTATTGGCCATTATGGGCAAATGGTCCTTATTTGGTTGCTGCCTCTAATTTTATTGAATTTATATACGGATCACCAAGTGTCGGAAGTGAAAAATGGTTATCTTAATGCTACCCTGATTAGGAACAGCAGAAAAAAATTTTATCAAACTAAACTGGCTTTATCGGCCATCATTCCGGCTTTTTTAGTGCTGCTTTCATTAGTGATTAATTTTCTTATAGCGCTGCTTATTTGGCATGGAGGAAAAGATTTTTCTGGCATGGAGGATGAATTGCAACAACTTAAGGTTATTAAACCTTTCCAATTATTAGTATTACAAATGGAACATCCGTACAGTACTGTGGTGATCTATATTTTTATTTTTACGTTATCGGTTGCCATTTTTGGTATGGTTACGCAGGCCATTGTGTTTATGTTCCCCAATTATTACATTGCATATCCCTTTGCATTTCTGTTATGGATTATACAAGTTATGTCACCGTACAGCTCCACTTATTTTATGCAACCCTTCATTGAATACGGATTGAGGTCCATTATTCCGGCTGCAATTGTTTACTTATCTTCTAGTTTGATAGTAATTGGTATTGGGTACTTCAGGCAGGTGAGAGCTGATGTTCTTTGAGAGCAAGAAAAGACTTGGCGTAATTTATTTTTTCCTAATAGGGTTTCTTGGAATTTATTGGTTATCACTAAATAGATATGCACCGAGAATAATAACAAATTTTCGAGATTTTTACACAATTGAAGATACTGTTGCAAATTATCATTATGACGTAGGACAAGCTACCATTTTTTCGCTTATTTTTGCTACAATCATTTTAAAAAGTTATTTGAACATTTATATGAGTGAATTAATACGATCCGATACGCAAAAGTATTATTGGGCTTTTTTTAAATCTGTTTGTATCCAAGCAATTATCTTCACGATTGTTTTTGAAGGTGTGGATTTGATTATGCTATTCATTAGAGTGCAGCATACGTTTTTATTTGAACCCATAATACTGTTAGCATTAGGGGTCCGTTATCTTATTTTTCTGGGTTACTATATAATTCAAGGCTCATTATTATTTTTGGTCATGCAATATACAAAAAATGCTTTAGTAACGATCTTTATTGTTCCGTTTATTAATGTTATTACCCTTGAGTTTTGTCGAACCTTTGAGTTTACCCATCCTATTTCCAGTATGAATACAATTGATTGGCTATGGAAAGGACAATTTGGCTGGCTTACGATTCTAACAGCTTTGTTACAGGTCGTGATTATTATCACCTTGCTAGTTATTTGGAATATTCAAAAATTGAGGAGGGAGGATTTACTTGAAATCACAAAATAAATTAGCATTTTTAACTGTTGGCTTGTTAATTTTCTATTTAATACTGGCTAAAAATTATTTATTTGGTAAATTCACTATCCAAAATATCCTTCGTGGTGTTGATTTTAGTGCCACTACTATGCAAACTTTGGTGTTTATCTTCTTCTTTTTTACTATTGCGACACTGAATTTTGCACTTCTTCAATCTTGGTTTTCTGATTGGTTAGTTTTACAACTTATTCGTTACCAAAAAATGAGCTATGTCTTTAAAAACTTGAATATAACTATCTGTAAACTTAATATTTTGTTTCACATTATGTTTGTAGTTGTATTTTTTGTTTTTTCGGGATTATTCCATATTTTTTCGTCGGTTTCTTTTTCACTTTTATCAATGTTACTGACCAGCTTTTTAATCTGTAACTTATATATGTTAACTCAATTCTTATTAAATCTATATTTTTCAGATCGAGTGGGATATTTTCTTATACTTGTTTATGCAGGTCTTTCTTTAATGGTTGGCAAGAGTCTGTTTGTGAATGGCGGCTCAATAATTTTTCAGATACTGGTCTGGCCACAATTTATATGTCAACAACGATTAAGTATACTTCATGTGGATTTACTAATGTGGTATGTAATATTACTGATTTTTTTTGTGTTGATTGAAGGATTAATTTATTGGCGGCTAAGGCAAATTGATTGGTTACGGAGGGATTAAAATGAAAATTGAATTACGTCATTTTTCTAAAACTTTAAAAAAACGTTCTGTATTAACTGACGTTAACTATACTTTTAACGGGGGATCAATATACGGACTATACGGAATTAATGGGTCAGGTAAAACAATGTTATTAAGAGCGATGGCTGGTTTCATTCATGCAACTAGTGGTGAGGTATTGGTGAATGATAAAATTCTGCATAAAGACGTTGACTTTTCACCAGAAACGGGTATTCTTATCGAAAATATGAGTTTATTACCTCAATATTCAGCCTTTGAAAATTTGAAAATTTTAGGTAAAATTCAGCATGTCGCAAACGATGAAGATATTGAGAATGCTTTAAAGGCAGTTGGTTTAGAAGAGAACATTCACAAACCAATTGTGAAAGATTTTTCACTAGGAATGAGGCAAAAATTAAATATTGCACAAGCAGTTTTTGAAGATCAAAAAATTATTCTTTTAGATGAACCAACAAACGGCCTAGATACGGAGAGTGTTAGTAAATGTATTAAGTTGTTACGCAAACTGAGAGATGAAGGAAAACTTATTGTGGTTGCAACGCACGTGGCTGAAGATATGAAAAAACTTGCGGACACGCAGTTACACATTGTTGAAGGAAGGATTGAGTCAACTGAGCAAGTAACCGTTAAGTAAATTTATTTATAGAATTTTGTTTTTTATACAGAAAGACGCTACTAAGTATTTTTTAGTGGTGTTTTTTAATTTTGTGATTGAAAAGGTTAGGTTTTTGACAAAGAAATGACAAAAAAGTGAAAAATCGAGTCAATAAATTCGTCTTGCAAATGCATAGATTAAGCGTATAATCATCAATTATGACAGTGTGTCATTTTGAGGAGGAAGAAATGCCAAAAGCCACATTTTTTAATTTAAATGAAGCCAAAAGGGCTCGATTGATGCGGGCCGCGCAACATGAATTTTCACGTGCACCGTTACCTGAAGTATCGGTCAGTGCCATTGTTGCCGATGCCCAAATTCCACGCGGTAGCTTCTATCAGTACTTTGAAGATAAGGAAGATTTGTATTTCTATTATCTGGGTACATTAGTGAATAATATGGAACAGCATTTATTGAGCTTAATCAAAGAAACTAAGGGTGATCTGTTTGTTTCAATGACTCATTTCTTTGATTATGCGGTTGAAGAGGTTGTTGAAGGACCTAACGCTGATATTTTTAAAAACGATGTGGCAACCAATTTTCAACATGCACAGAACTCTAACCGATTTGGTAAAGATCGGGCCAATTATCCATTTTTCAAAGCAATGCGGGATACGGAGGATGAAATTAGCCGCTCCGTTGATCGAACCAGTTTGAAGGTTACTAGTGATGCAGATTTAAAGGCATTACAAAGGCTTATTTTTATGGTGTTGGTACATACAATTGGGCATTACTTTCACTCTCAAAAGACAAATTCACCAGAAAGTCTTGAGGATATCAAAGCAGAATTTTCAATGACATTGAACTGGATTGCAAACGGCGCACTAAAATCAAAAAAGGAGCTTGGTTAAATGTTTAAATTATCACGACGATACTTAGCCTGGTGGGCAGTTGGTATTGGTACCTTATTCTTAATCGTACAGGTGATGTGTGATTTATGGTTACCAAATATTACATCAGACATCATTAATAACGGAGTTGCCAAAAGTGATATTTCGTATATCTGGAATTCAGGATACAAAATGTTGGCAATTTCTTTACTTGGCGTGCTGGCGTCAGGCGTAAATGTGTATTTTGCTGCTACGCAATCTCAACGCATGGGGAGTAAAATCCGTGATGCACTTTTCAAAAAGGTTTCTTTTTTGTCTAATCATGAATTTGAACAGTTCGGGGATGCATCATTAATTACTCGAACTACTAATGACGTGATCCAAATCCAAAATGTGATGGTTATGATTTTACGGATGATGCTGCAATCACCAATTATGTTGATTGGCGCTGGTTTTATGGCTTATAGCAAACAACCAGAATTAACGGTTGTCTTTTTGGTTTCCTTGCCAGTTTTGGCAGTTTTTGTTGGGATCATTATGTTTTTTGCAGTCCCACTCTTTCAAGGAATGCAGAAAAAAATTGACCGAATTAACCTGGTTTTCCGAGAAGGATTAACCGGTGTGCGGGTTATTCGGGCGTTTAATCGGGATAAATTTGAACAGGATCGTTTTAGAGGGGCCAACAAAGATTACACGCAAACAGCGATTAAAGTTTTCACGATTGTTTCTTTTATGTTTCCAATTATGACTTTAATCATGAGTGGAACCAACATGGGAATCATCTGGTATGGTGCAAAATTGATTGCCAACCAAACGATGCAAGTTGGTAATTTGGTTGCCTTTATGACGTATGCTGCTCAGATCTTGATGAGTTTTATGATGCTTTCAATGGTTTTTGTTTTCATTCCTCGGGCTTCTGCTTCTGCAAAACGAATCAATGAAGTTATTGAAATGAAAAACAGCGTTAAAGATCCTGCTGAACCAGTTTCAGTTGATGCGACTGAAAAAACAGCTTCTTTAAAATTTGATCATGTCGATTTCCGTTATAAAGGGGCTGAAAAACTGGCTATTGATGGTGCAAATTTTGAAGCCCACGCTGGCCAGACAGTTGCCATTATTGGGGGAACTGGTTCAGGAAAGTCAACGTTGATTAGCTTAATTCCCCGGTTCTTTGATCCTGAAAAAGGAAAAGTTTTGATAAACGGAATTGATGTAAAAACCATGAGCCAAAAAGACGTGCATGCGCAGGTTTCACTTGCACAACAAAAATCAGTTTTGTTCCGGGGCACAATTCGTGAGAATATGAAATTTGGCAATCCGGACGCAACTGATGATCAAATTTGGCGTGCAATGGAAATTGCGCAAGCAACTGAATTTATTCATAAAGATGAAGATGGGTTAGACGCTTGGGTAGAACAAGGCGGGGACAACTTTTCAGGTGGTCAAAAACAACGATTAACCATTGCCCGAACTTTGGTCAAACAAGCACCAGTTTACGTTTTTGATGATTCATTTTCTGCACTAGATTTCAAAACGGATGCTGAATTACGGCATGCCTTACGTGAAGATGAACAAGTTCAAAAGAGTGTGGTTGTCATTGTGGCGCAACGAATTGCCACTGTTGCTGATGCCGATCTAATTTTAGTTATCGATGATGGCAAGCTTGTTGGTCAAGGTACGCATCAAGAATTAAAGGCCAATAATGAGACTTATCGGGAAATTATTGACTCACAAATCAAGAAGGGAGATCAAGTAAATGGCTAAAAATAGTGAAAAGCGACCACAACGAACTGGCGGTCATAGTGGTCATGGCATGGGTATGGGAATGCCTACTGAAAAGCCACAACATTTTTGGAAAACAACTTGGCGGTTATTACGATATCTCTCTCCTTGGATGGTGCTGGTTGTCCTGGTACTGATTTTAGCGGCGGCTTCGGTGATCTTACAAATCAGAGCACCTAAAATCTTAGGTGAAGCGACAACCCAAATTTTCGCTGGGGTAATGAAGGGTTCTGCGCAAATGAAAGCCGGTATCGGCCTTCATACGTTACCAATTAACTTCACAAAAATTGTGCATATTTTAACGACCGTCGGAATTTTGTATGGTTTGTCAGCTCTATTTAGTTTCGCGCAACAAGCCATCATGACTCAGGTTTCACAACGAGCCGTGTTCCAGATGCGAAAAGATTTCAAAGAAAAAATGCAACGGGTACCAGTTTCCTATTATGATACGCACTCAAACGGTGATGTTATGAGTCGGATGTCCAATGATATGGATAATATTTCTGGAACCTTACAACAAAGTTTGACGCAATTAGTGACTAGTGTCTTGCAGTTTGTTGGTGTTTTATACATGATGCTTACTATTAGTTGGAAACTAACTTTGATTGCTGTGTTGACCGTTCCTTTGAGCTTGATTGTGGTGGCGTTTGTTTCCCCAAAATCACAGAAGTTTTTTGCCGGTCAACAAAAACATTTAGGTTTATTGAATGATCAGATTGAAGAAACGTATTCGGGACATACAGTCATTAAGAGTTTTAATCATGAAGATAAAGCCATTCAAGATTTTAAAAAGGAAAATGACAAGTATTTAGGTTATGCATGGAAAGCCCAATTTGTATCAGGCTTGATTATGCCATTGATGAACTTTATCAAAAACTTGGGTTATGTCTTTGTGGCTGTTGTGGGTGGAATTGAAGTTGCCCATGGTCAAATTACTTTAGGTAACGTTCAGGCATTCCTTCAATATACTCAGCAATTTTCACAACCGATTACCCAAATTGCCAACTTGACGAACACAATTCAAATGACGATTGCCTCTGCCGAGCGGGTTTTCGCTGTTTTAGATGAACCTGAAATGGGAGAAACACATGTAGAAATTCCAGATGTGAAGAATCCAGCAGCAGAAGTTATGTTTGATCATTTGGACTTCCGTTATGTTGAAGACACACCATTAATTCAAGACTTCAATTTGAATGTTAATTCTGGTGAAATGGTCGCAATTGTTGGTCCTACTGGTGCCGGGAAAACCACGATCATTAACTTACTTGAACGTTTTTATGATATTAAAGATGGTTCCATTAAATTAGATGGGGTTGATACCCGTAATTTAAGTCGAGCAGAGTTACGTTCACAGTTTGCAATGGTGCTTCAGGATACTTGGCTGTTTACCGGAACCATCCGCGAGAACATCAAGTATGGTCGTGAAGATGCCACAGATGAAGATATGGTTGAAGCCGCTAAGGCAGCCCATGCAGATACCTTTGTTCGTCAGCTTCCTCAAGGTTATGACACAATTTTGAATGAATCTGCAAGTAATATTTCGCAAGGTCAACGACAGTTGTTAACCATTGCCCGGGCCTTCTTGGCAGATCCCAAAGTATTGATTTTGGATGAAGCGACAAGTTCTGTTGATACCCGGACCGAAGTTCTGATTCAACATGCGATGAATAAATTGTTGAAGAACCGAACTAGTTTTGTGGTTGCTCATCGACTTTCTACGATTCGCAATGCACAAAATATTGTGGTGGTCAACCACGGTCAAATCGTTGAAACTGGGAACCATGATAGCTTGATGGAACAAAATGGGTTTTACGCTGATTTGTATAATAGCCAATTCTCTGGCAATGAAGTTATTTAAACCTTAAATTTAAAGATAAAAATACCATTATTCGTAGTTCGTCTCAGTCTAAAAGTGAGACAATTATTGAATGATGGTATTTTTAGATTAATGACTGGAGATTTCAAAAATGAGCGAACCCTACCAAAATACAGAAAAACAAATTAAAAAATTAGTTTCACAAAGGATCGTGCCTGGGATTTCCTATGCCATTATTGATCATGAACAAGTTATCAAAAAGGTAATGGGGGATTCAGAAGTTAAACCGAAACATTTTCAGCTGCAAGATGGGATGACCTACGATGTGGCATCGTTAACTAAGATTGTTGGCACAGAAATTTTGATTAGTCAACTAGTTGAAGAAGGGCAACTTTCATATGATCAGCAAGTGGTCAAAATTCTGCCCAATTTCTTTGACGCCCACGTTACCATTCGGCACTTATTGACACACACTTCTGGGATCACGGGTTATATTCCACATCGCAATGAATTAAGCACAAGAGAGCTATTACAAGCGTTATTTACACTTGAAATTGGGCCGGATTTTAATCAGAAGGTGGTTTATTCTGACTTAAATTATATTTTTCTCGGGTTGATTATTGAACATGTTTTGCATACGCCTGTCCAAGTGGCGATTACTGAGCGGGTATTGACGCCGTTGAAATTAACGCATTCTACATTTGCGCCGGATCCGTTAATTTGTGTGCCCACAGAATGGACAGCCAAAACGGGTTTGATTCGAGGCACAGTTCATGATCCTAAAGCGCAAATTTTAGGTGCTCATTGTGGATCGGCAGGTCTTTTTTCAACGCTGGGTGATTTAACAAAGTATGTTATCTGGCTCCTTCATCCGGAAACTAACCCTTCAGTTTTGAAGAAGCAAACGGTAAACCAGTTATTTGAAAATCAAACCGCTAATCCTGATTTAATCCGTTCTTTTGGCTGGGGATTAATTAAGCAAACTGATAACGGTGAGGATCATTGGGTGTTAAAGCATAGTGGTTTTACAGGAACCATGTTATTAGTTGATACGACTCGGCAACAAGCGCTAGTTTTTCTCTCTAATCGGGTCCATCCTACCGCTGACAATCAAATTTACTTTACTTACCGACAGGCTGTGATTGAGGCGTTTTTGAAGGATGGTCAGGGTAGTGTAAAAGGTTAGTTAAACCGTGAGCTTGATTGGAAATGGACACAATTGAAAATTTGTATATACATTTCCAAAACATTACTGAAAGCGCTTCGGTTTTATGGTAAACTATTCTCTGTAGTAGCGAAAGGAGAGATCGTTTTGAGTGAACCATTATTTTTGGCTCCAGTATTTCATGAAAAAATCTGGGGTGGCAATAAATTAGCAACTGAATTTGGATATAAAATTTCTAGTGATCAAACTGGTGAGTGTTGGGCAATTTCGGCTCATCCACATGGTCCGGCAGAAGTGATTAATGGACCATACAAAGGCTTAACTTTGGATCAGGTTTGGGCACAACATCGTGAAGCGTTTGGCAATGCAAAGGGTGACGTTTTTCCTTTACTGACTAAAATCTTGGATGCTAACGATAATCTGTCCGTCCAAGTTCATCCAAATGATGCCTATGCAGCAGAACATGAACATGAATTGGGCAAAACAGAATGCTGGTACGTCATTTCTGCAGAACCTGGTGCCGAATTGTATTATGGGCATAATGCGAAGAATCATGAAGAATTAGTAGACTGGATTAATCATGGCGAATGGGATAAATTATTCCGCCGGGTTCCAGTTAAAGCAGGCGATTTCTATTATGTTCCAAGTGGCATGATTCATGCGTTAGGCAAGGGCATTATGGTACTTGAAACCCAACAGAGTAGTGATACCACTTATCGTTTGTACGATTTTGATCGTGTGGATAAAAAGACTGGCAAAAAGCGTGAACTACATTTGAAACAGTCAATTGACGTGATAACGGTCCCTCATGAAGATCCAAAACTCAACGTTGAAAAAACAACGGTTGGTGATGCAGAAGTTACAACTTATGTAAAGCCACCTGTTTCACCACATTTTTCTGTTTATCAATGGTTGCTAAAGAATGGTACCGCAACGTTTAAACGAGGAGCCGCTCCTTACACATTGGTTTCTGTTTTAAAAGGTGAAGGTCACATTGAAGTTGACGGAAAGAGTTATGATATCAAGAAGGGTGTTCATTTTATCTTGCCATATCAGGTTAAAGAGTGGACTTTAACTGGTGACTTACAGATCATTGCAAGCGAACCGGGCGAAGCATAAAACTAACTAAATAACGGCCAGCCATGAATTGTAAGAATTCGTGGTTGACCGTTATTTTGTTTAAAAAGTTTCTGGAATTTTTAAGGCTTTTTGTTGGCTTAAATCGGCATCTGGATATTTTCGTTCAAGGGCAGTGATTAACAGGTGTTTTGCTAAAGATCCGTTTCGCGTCAAGATTGGGCCATGGAAATAAGAACCATAGACGTTTTTGTAAATGACGCCTTCAGTTTTGTCTTTCCCATTATTTCCGTGACCACTTTCAACAACACCTAGTGGTTTTTCACCTTTTCCCAAGAAGGTCATGCCATTATGGTTTTCAAAACCATGATATTCTTCTTGCGTCTGTTTGTTTTTAATTAAAATGTTGCCAATGAAGCGGTTGTGATCCTGACTAAGGGTGTAATGATCTAAAGCCCCAATACCCGGAATCTTTTCGCCGTCCGCACCAATATAGTAATGGCCAAGGAGCTGATAACCGCCACAGATAGCTAACATTGGTCCACCATCGTTGATATATTTGGTTAGTTCTTCTTTTTTTGAAGGAATGTCTTTTGAAACGATTAATTGTTCGTAATCTTGACCGCCACCGAAAAAGACTAAATCAAAATTGGCTGCCTTAAAGTCGTCATCTAAACTGATGACTTTAACGGTTAGATCCGTGTCCATTTGTTTGGCGTAATATTTGAGTGCTAGTAAATTGCCATTATCACCATAGGTATTGAGGAGATTACCGTATAAGTGAGCAACGTTTAAGGAATATTTCAATTAAATTCCCTCCTTAATATAGCCATCGTCAGCTAGCTGTTTGCGTAATTGAAGCATAGCAGTGTAGGTTGCAAAAACATAAACCCGTTTTGTTGGCAAATCTTTTAATTGGTCGACCGCATCATGAAGATTAGGTTCAATCCATAAGTTATCGTCCGTTACACCGGCCACTTTCAAACGGAAGGTGATATCTTTGTACCGCTCGCCACCTGTCATGAATTGTTTAATATTCATCTTAGGAAGCTTTTCAAACTCGCCATCCCAAATCCAACTTGTGTCAATTCCGTCCGCATAATTGGCATTTAGTAACCCAACTAACGAAAAAGGTTGTGTTTCAGTGCCTACCATGTCGATCACTTGGTTTAACCCAACTGGATTTTTGACCAAGACGATGGTAATTTCTTTGTCGCCAACCTGAATTTGTTCTTGACGCCCAAAAACGCGTTCGTCTGGATCGTTTAATGCGGTGGCAATTTCATCATCTGTGACGCCCATGAATTTACCAACAGAATACGCAGCTAGTGCGTTATACACGTTGTAAAGGCCACCAATGTGTAAATTAAACGAAGTGCCATCGATAGTAAATGCTGAAGTTGCAGGGGTCAATTGATCAACACTAGTTAATTCGTATTTCAATGCGGGGCGTTTAAAGCCACAATTAGGACAGAAATATTTTCCTAAATTACTGTAAACGATAAAGTTATAGTGCAAGACATGCTGGCACACAGGGCACAAAATGCCGTCCGTATTTACATCAGCAGTAACGTCGTGGTCACTTTGATTGTTGAATCCATAATACTGAATGGGATTGGGCAGTTCTTTTGAATTAAAAATAGAAGCGTCGCCATTAGCAATGATCGTTGCTTCAGGTACCAGAGCAATGCCATCTAGAATTTTTTTATAAGTCGTGTAAATTTCACCGTAGCGATCCATCTGGTCACGGAAAATATTGGTCAACACAAACGCTACGGGCTTGATATACTTGGTCACCATAATGACGTTGGCTTCGTCAACCTCCAAAACGGCAATTTGACGGCCGTTTTTAGATCTTTTAGCGGTTAAAAATGTGGTCACAATGCCTTGTTCCATGTTGGAGCCACTTGGATTCGTTAAAACATGATCAAATTTTTGATTTAAAACTTTTACAGTAAGTGCCGTTGTTAAAGTTTTACCGTTAGTTCCGGTAATCACAATGACGTCGTAATTTTGTCCCAACACTTTTAAAATATCGGGATCAATTTTAGTTGTTAGTTTTCCGGGAAGCGAGCTTCCTCCGTTTCGAAATTTATGCAAAAACCAATAGGCTGATTTTCCAGTCGTAATGGCAAGTGAGCTTTTGAGTGACATAAGACTCCTCCATCAAATTGTTAAAAGGGTGTATTACCCTAAATCCTAAATGTTAATTTTAAGCCCTAGCGCGCAAAAAAGAAAGTTATCCGGAAAAAGAACCTTTCAAAGTGATTCTGGCTTATGATCAAAGATGAAATTTTTCTGGTTATCGGCTATACTAAATAGGAAGTAAATACAAAGGGAGAAACTACTTTGGCACAGTTATTCTTTCACTATGGCGCAATGAATAGTGGTAAATCGATTGAAATATTGAAGGTTGCTCATAATTATGAAGAGCAACATAAATCTGTTGTTTTGATGACCAGTGGAATTGATACACGAGAAAATGTTGGTGAAATTGCCAGCCGCATAGGTTTGCACCGCACTGCGGAACCAATTTTTGATGATACCGATGTTTATAAACGCGTTTTGGAGCTCAATCCAAACGCGGCTTGCGTATTAATTGACGAGGCTCAATTTTTAAAGAAGCATCACATTATTGAGCTTGCAAAAATCGTTGATGATTTAAATATCCCTGTAATGACATTTGGACTTAAAAATGATTTTCGTAATGAATTATTTGAAGGTTCAAAATACTTATTAATTTATGCGGATAAAATCGAAGAGATGAAAACCATTTGTTGGTTCTGCAAACATAAAGCAATTATGAATTTACGTTTTGCAAACGGCAAACCAGTATATGAAGGAGAACAAGTTCAGATCGGTGGCAACGAGGCCTACTATCCAGTTTGCCGACGTCACTATGTGAACCCTCCTTTGGATGAAATGAGGAAAGATAGTTAATGAATGATTTTATTGATAAACTTCAGGCAGTTGAGGATCGCTATGATGAGTTAAATGAACTTTTAGCGGATCCCGATGTAATTTCTGATTCTCAGAAATTTACTGAGTTGTCTAAGGAAGAAGCAAGTATTCGCGAAACAGTCGCAAAGTTCCGAGAGTATAAAAAAGTGATTGCTCAAATTGCTGATGATGAAGAAATGCAACGTGAAAAACTAGATCCAGAAATGGATGAGTTAGTTAAATCTGAATTAAGTAGTTTGAGAAGTCAACGCGATGATATTGAAGAACAAATTAAAGTACTGATGTTACCAACGGACCCTAATGATGACAAAAATATCATTATGGAAATTCATGGTGCTGCTGGTGGGGATGAAGCTAGTTTATTTGCGGCGGATCTTTTCAACATGTATTCACGATACGCTGAAAATCAAGGATGGAAAGTTCAAATTGTGGACGAGAACGCGACTGAAGTTGGTGGCTTTAAAGAAATTGTGTTGATGATTTCCGGTGATCGGGTCTATTCCAAACTCAAGTATGAAAATGGTGCTCATCGTGTCCAACGGGTGCCGGTGACAGAATCGGCGGGTCGAGTCCATACTTCAACTGCTACAGTGGGTGTTATGCCAGAAGCTGAAGATGTTGACATTGATATTGATCCAAAAGATATTCGAACCGATGTCTATCGGTCATCTGGTGCTGGTGGTCAGCATATTAACAAAACTTCATCAGCTGTGCGAATGACCCATTTACCAACTGGGATTGTGGTTGCCATGCAAGATGAACGTTCTCAGCAACAAAACCGAGTTAAAGCGATGCAAATTTTGAAAGCGCGGGTTTACGATTACTATCAAACGCGTGAACAAGATGCTTATGATGCTGAACGAAAGAGCGCGGTCGGAACGGGTGATCGTTCGGAACGAATTCGAACTTATAACTATCCACAAAACCGGGTCACAGATCACCGAATTGGGTTGAGTTTAAACAAACTGGATCGGATTATGAACGGTGAGTTAGATGAAATAATTGATGCTTTGATTTTAGATGATCAAGCAAAGAAGATGGAGCAACTTCGAAATGAGTAACCCCACCTATTTAGAGGCCCTTAAATGGGCTTTTTTGTATATCAAGCCCACTACTCAGGCTGGCATTGATGAAAGTGGGGCAAAGTTGCTCTTAGCCAACATGATGCATTGGAACAATACACAGTTAGTTTTACATTATCGAAATGTGATGACGCCGTCGACTTGGACTGCTTATCAAAAAAATGTGCGCCAGTATGCTGATGGAATTCCTGTTCAGTATCTGACGCAGCAAGCTACTTTTTACGGAAATAACTTATTTGTGGATTCTCGCGTCTTGATTCCCCGGTTTGAAACTGAAGAATTGGTTGAATGGGTATTAAATGACAATGATGAAACAAGGCATACGATTTTGGATATCGGCACCGGTTCAGGAGCCATTGCAATTGCACTAAAAAAACAGCGACCAAATTGGCAAGTGACGGGTTCTGATATTTCAGCGGATGCCATACAGGTGGCTCAGAAAAATGTAACCTTACAAAAGGTGGAAATCCCACTTATCCAAAGTGACTTGTTTGAAAATTTTGGTAACAAACGTTTTGACATCATTGTCTCTAATCCGCCGTATATTGCAGAGTCAGAAAAAAAGGCTATGGATCAAAGTGTGATTCAATACGAACCGCATCAAGCTTTGTTTGCAAAAGAACAGGGACTGGCCATTTACCGACAATTCAGTCAACAAGTCAGCGATCATCTAAATGAGAATGGCCGTTTATATTGCGAATTTGGATACCAACAAAAAGAAGAATTAGCGAATTTATTTACAGCGGCGGATCATAAGTATCAAGTGAATTTTAAAAAAGACGTTACAGGTCATGATCGAATGATGTGCGTAACGCTTGATGGTGAAGGGAAGTCATAATTTGGAAACGAAAATATATCATGCAGATACAATCAAGGAAGCAGCGAAAGAAATTCAGGCTGGGCAATTGGTGTCTTTTCCAACTGAAACCGTTTATGGCTTGGGGGCTGATGCGACGAATGAAGCAGCAGTCAAACAGGTGTATGTGGCAAAAGGACGACCGAGTGATAACCCGCTTATTGTTCATGTGGCGGATATTACGACCGTTGAAAAGTATGCGCAACCCTTGTCTGAAAAAACCCGTTTATTAATGAAGACATTTTGGCCAGGACCGTTGACCATTATTTTGAAACTCAAACCAGATGCGCTCTCAAAGAGTGTGACAGGCGGGTTGGAAACCGTGGCCTTCCGGAACCCACATAACGAAGCAACGCTCGACTTAATTCGTCAGGCTGGGGTGCCAATTGTGGGGCCTTCTGCAAATACTTCAGGAAAACCTAGTCCAACAGAGGCTAAACATGTGTATCATGATTTGCATGGCAAAATTGCGGGAATTCTGGATGATGGACCAACCCAAATTGGGGTGGAATCAACCGTTATTGATATGTCTGGTGAGGTGCCAAGTATTTTAAGACCTGGCGCGGTTAGTGAAGCGCAGTTAGCTAAAGTTATCGGTACTGTTCAATCTGATCATCATAAGGTCGGTAAAAATGAAGTTCCTAAAGCTCCAGGGATGAAATATAAACATTATGCGCCCAACGCACAAGTTTTGATTGTGGCTGATGACCAGTGGCCAGCCGCCATGAACTGGGCAGCCCAGCAAAATAGTCCGGTTGGGGTAATGACTACCGAACAGGTAAAAAAAGAGAATCTCATTCCAACAAATGCAGAATGGTTTTCATTAGGTGAAGATGTCCATTCAGCTAGTCACAATTTATTTGCTGGATTACGGCATTTTGATTTAGAAAGTTCGGTGACGTATATTTTGGCTCAAGAATTTGATAGAATAGGGCTAGGCGAGGCCTACATGAATCGTCTAGGAAAATCGGCAGGACAACAATACTTTCAAACACCTAATAAATAGGAGGCGTTTTAATGGATTACAAAAAAGAAGACCCTGAACTATGGGATGCAATTGCGGGTGAGCAAAATCGCCAACAGCATAATATTGAATTAATTGCATCTGAAAATATTGTATCGAAAGCAGTTCGTGAAGCACAGGGGACTGTTTTGACCAATAAGTACGCAGAAGGTTATCCGGGAAAACGTTACTATGGCGGTTGCCAATATATCAACCAAGTAGAGCAATTAGCAATTGATCGAGCCAAAAAATTATTCGGCGCTGAATATGCAAATGTGCAGCCGCACTCTGGTTCGCAGGCCAATGCGGCAGCGTATGCCGCATTTATCAAACCGGGAGACAAAATTCTGGGTATGGACTTAAACGCTGGTGGTCATTTGACTCACGGTGCGAAAGTTAGTTTTAGTGGAAAGTTTTATAAATCAGCTAGTTATGGTATTGATTTAAAAACAGAACGACTGAACTACGAAGACATTCGCAAGATTGCAATTGCCGAAAAACCACAGATTATTGTGGCGGGCGCTTCAGCGTATAGTCGTATTATTGATTGGCAAGCGTTTAGAGAAATTGCTGATGAAGTTGGTGCCTATTTAATGGTTGATATGGCACATATTGCCGGACTGGTGGCAACTGGCTTGCACCCATCACCAGTGGGCATTGCGGACGTGGTCACGACCACCACGCATAAAACGTTACGAGGCCCTCGTGGAGGAATGATTTTATCCCAAGAAAAGTATGCCAAAAAAATTAATTCTGCCGTCTTTCCAATGACGCAGGGCGGCCCATTAGAGCACGTGATCGCCGCTAAAGCAGTTGCCTTTGGCGAGGATTTACAACCAGAATTCAAAACGTACATGCAACAGGTCAAGGATAATGCCAATAAGATGGCAGAAACCTTTAACGAATCCGATTTGGTGCGCGTAGTTTCGGGTGGAACTGACAATCATTTGCTGACTCTTGATTTAACAAAAACCGAATTAAATGGTCAAGAAGTGCAAGATTTATTGGATTCCATTTTTATTACAACTAATAAGGAAGCAATTCCAAATGAAAAGCGAAGTCCGTTTAAAACGAGTGGGTTAAGAATTGGAACACCAGCAATTACGACTCGTGGATTCAGTGAAGATGATTGTGAACAAGTTGCTAAAATTATTTTATCAGCACTAGAAAATCATAATTCTGTTGAAAAATTAGCTGATTTAAAACAACAAGTCTTTGCATTAACAGCAAAACATCCAATTGATGTAAATTAATTGAATTACCCCTAGTTTTTTTGCGTCAAGTTAGCTACAATTGATAGAGATATTGAAGGGAGAGTGTGATTTATGGGTAAGTTCCAAGTTCTTGACCATCCGTTGATTCAGCACAAATTAACAATTATTAGAGATAAGAATTGTGGTACAAAGGTATTTAGAGAAGTTGTTAATGAAATCTCTGAGCTCATGGCTTACGAAGTTTCACGCGATATGCCATTAGAGGATGTTAAAGTTGAGACGCCAATTGGTTGGACAACCAAAAAAACACTTTCGGGTAAAAAAGTAGCTATCGTTCCGATTCTTCGGGCTGGATTAGGTATGGTTGATGGAATGCTTGAATTAATTCCTGCAGCTAAGGTTGGTCATATCGGTATGTACCGAGATGAAAAGACTTTAAAGCCAGTTGAATATTTTGTTAAATTACCAAGTGATATTAGCGAACGACAAATTTTTGTTGTCGATCCAATGTTAGCAACTGGTGGTTCAGCAATTATGGCAATGGATGCTTTGAAAAAGCGCGGCGCAAAAGATCTGCGATTAGTGTGTTTGGTAGCAGCTCCAGAGGGTGTAAAAGCCTTACAAGAAGCTCATCCTGATGTTGATATCTATACAGCAGCTTTGGATGAATCATTGAATGAAGATGGCTATATTGTTCCTGGACTAGGGGATGCTGGCGATCGTTTGTTTGGTACAAAGTAACTTGTAGGTTTAGCTAAATAGTTTTTCAAAAGAAGAGCAAAAAATGGGCATGTTGTTTTTATAAAACGGATGTCGATTTTTTTGCTTCTTTTTTAATATCTCCGATTATTTTTAAAAAGTGAAGGAGAACTGTTTAGGACTACCTAAACGGTAAGCGCTTTATTGAAAATGTTGATTTCACGGGCATGATGACTCCTTTTTAAAAGTGAAAAATATCCTCCTTTTTTTGTGTTTTTCCCAAATTGGTGGTATTATTTTATTTGTATTTTGAATAGGCATTACGCTCTATTTTTATATAATTGTTGACGTTTTAGGGTAGTTGACCTGCAAATCTTCAATAATTCACTAAGGCTATGAAAAGAGGTGATCTTCTGTGAGTGGAGACTCTGTTTCTACTTTCCAATTTTTGGGGCTTACTTTTAATACGACCAATATTATTTCAGGATTGCTTGCGGCAATTATCGTAGTTGTAATAGTTTTCGCGTTTTCAAGAAATCTAAAATTAAAACCAACTGGAAAACAAAATGTTTTAGAGTGGTTAATTGATTTTACGAATAATATTGTTCGAGGCTCAGTGACAAATGGTGATGCACCGAACTTTGGTTTATATGCATTTACTTTGTTCTTATTCATTTTTGTATCTAACCAACTTGGGTTATTCCTACAGATTGGTTGGAATGGTGTAACGTATGTGCGGAGTCCAACTTCAGATCCAATTGTGACGCTGACATTCTCGTTGATGACGTTGATGTTGGCACATTTTTCTGGAGTCAAAAAGCTCGGATTCAAAAAGTACTTTAAGGAATCATATTTGACGCCGTTTAAGTTCTGGCTACCAATTAGTGTTTTTACCGAATTGATTGACTTCCTTACGTTAGGTTTACGTATTTACGGGGTTATCTTTTCAGGAGAATTGTTGCTGAAAATTATCGGAGAAATGGCCTTTTCTGGTGGTGTTGGTATGACAATTGTTGCCGTACCAATTGCATTTATTTGGCAAGGATTTTCATTATTCTTAGGTAGTATTCAAGCGTATGTTTTCGTCACTTTGACTTCAGTTTACATTTCTCAACACATTCAGACTGAGGAATAATTAATATTTTAGGAGGATTTAAAACTATGGGAGCTATTGCAGCAGGAATTATTATGTCCGGAGCCGCTATCGGTGGTGGTATCGGTGATGCCCTTGTTATTGCAAAAACACTTGAAGGAATGGCACGCCAACCAGAATTATCTGGTCAATTAAGAACAACTATGTTTATTGGTGTTGGTCTTGTTGAAGCTATGCCTATTATCGCTTTCGTTGTGGCATTGTTAGTCATGAACAAGTAGTTTATTGTCACACAAGCAAACAAATAATAGGGTAGAAGGAGGTGTCAATAGATGCTCTCACATTTAATGTTGGGTGCTTCAAATTCGCTGTATCTTGGTGATATGTTGTTCTATGCCATCGTCTTTGTTATTCTCATGTGGGTAATTAAAGTTGTCGCATGGGGACCAGTTACTAAGATGATGAAGGAACGGGCAGATCGAATTTCTAACGATATCGATTCTGCAAAGAAATCACGCACAGATGCCGAAAAGTTAGCTGAACAACGAGAAGAAGCGTTGAAGAATTCTCATGCCGAAGCCTCCACGATTGTAAGCAACGCGAAGGATAATGGGACAAAACAGCGTGAACAAATCGTTGCAAGTGCCCAACAAGAAGCACAAACACTCAAGCAAAATGCTCAAAAGGACATTGAACAAGAGCGAAAAGATGCACTGAAGGGTGCTCAGAATGATGTGGCTAGTTTATCTATTGAAATTGCTTCTAAGATCATTCAAAAAGAATTGAACGCGCAGGATCAAAAACAGTTAATTGATTCTTACATTGAAGGGTTGGGGAAGCAAAATGAGTCTAGATAAGATGACAATTGCCAAACGATATTCAAAAGCCCTTTTTGATTTAGCTGTTGAAAAGAACCAACTTGAACCAGTTTATGAGGATTTACAACAGATTAAGCAAGTTTTTAGTGAAGTTTCGGATTTAGACCAAATTTTAGATGATGTTCGTTTAACTGATGAGCAAAAATCAACAATTATTGTGGATCTAAAGAAGGATGCGACTGTTTACGTCAAAAACTTGATTCAAATGGTTTATGATTATGGTCGGATAAGTAATATGGTGGACATTGTGGATCAGTTTACTGTTCTTTACAATGCTTACAACCACATTACTTATGCGGAATTGTCGACTGCGGTTGAAATCGATTCGGATCAAAAGAAACGATTAGCAGATGGATTTGCTAAAAGAATCGGAGCACAAAAAGTGATCATAAATAGCCGGCTTGATCCAAGTATTATTGGTGGGGCTGTGTTGAAATCAAATGGTTTAGTTTATGATGGCAGTATTAGTTCTAAGATGGCTAAGATCAAGCAAATGTTACTTAAATGAGATTTTGTAAAGAGGTGAAACTTTTATGAGCATTAAATCTGAGGAAATCAGTGCTCTAATTAAACAACAATTAGAAGGCTATCAAGACGAGCTTAATGTCGAAGAAACAGGTACCGTTACATATGTCGGTGATGGTATCGCCCGTGCTCATGGCTTAGATAATGCTCTTGCTGGTGAACTTCTAGAATTCTCTAACGGTGTTTACGGAATGGTTCAAAACCTTGAATCAAACGATGTCGGAATTGTTATTCTTGGTAACTATGATGATATTCGTGAAGGTGACACAGTTAAGAGAACTGGACGAATCATGGAAGTTCCAGTTGGAGAAGCCTTAATCGGACGGGTTGTCAATACACTTGGTCAACCAATCGATGGTAAAGGCGAAATTAAAACAGATCATACACGTCCAGTTGAACGTAAAGCTCCTGGCGTTATGGAACGACAATCAGTTAGCGAACCCCTTCAAACAGGGATTAAGGCGATTGATTCGTTGGTTCCAATTGGTCGTGGTCAACGTGAGTTAATCATTGGTGACCGTAAAACAGGTAAAACATCTTTAGCAATTGATACAATTTTGAATCAAAAGAATCAAAATATTATCTGTATCTATGTTGCAATTGGTCAAAAGGAATCAACTGTGCGTACCCAGGTTGATACGCTCGAAAAGTTTGGTGCAATGGACTACACAATTGTTTTGAGTGCCGGTCCATCAGAACCAGCTCCAATGCTCTACTTGGCACCATATGCTGGTGCAGCAATGGGTGAGGAATTTATGTTCAATGGTAAGCATGTTTTGATCGTGTATGATGATCTTTCAAAACAAGCTGATGCTTATCGTGAACTTTCCTTGATTTTGAGACGTCCGCCTGGTCGTGAAGCTTATCCTGGTGATATCTTCTACACACATTCACGTTTACTAGAACGAGCAGCAAAATTGAATGACAAACTGGGTGCAGGTTCAATGACGGCTTTGCCATTCGTTGAAACTAAAGCGGGCGATATTGCCGCTTATATTCCAACCAATGTTATTTCAATTACTGATGGTCAAATTTTCTTGGATAGTGACCTATTCTATTCTGGTACTCGTCCTGCAATTGATGCGGGTTCTTCTGTATCCCGTGTTGGTGGAGATGCACAGATCAAAGCTATGAAACGGGTAGCCGGGACATTGCGTTTGGACTTAGCATCTTATCGTGAATTGGAATCATTTGCGCAATTTGGTTCTGATTTGGATGATGCCACTAAGGCGAAGTTAGCACGTGGAAGTCGAACTGTTGAAGTTTTGAAACAACCATTGCACAAACCGCTTGCTGTTGAGCATCAAGTTTTAATTTTGTATGCGTTGACTCATGGTTTCTTAGATAAAATTGCTATTGATGATATTTTGCGTTTCCAAGATGAATTAATCGAATATGTCGATGGTTCACACGACGATTTGTTAGATGTTATCCGCAAAACGGGCGATTTACCAGATACCGACAAAATGGATGCTGCAATTCAAGAATTTGCAGATCAATTTCAACCAACAAAAGTAGAAGACGCAAGTGCTTCTAAATAAAACAATGCTTTAATTGACAGAAAGTGGTGAGAAAAAATGGCAGCTTCAGAACAAGACGTTCTCAGACGAATTGACTCCACTAAGAAGACCAGTCAAATTACCACTGCGATGCAAATGGTTTCGACCGCAAAACTGAATCAAATTCAAAAACATACTTTTGGGTATCGCGTTTATGCTGAAAAAGTTGAAAGTATTGTGGCTCACCTTGCAAAATCACATTTAATTAGTGAAAATGCAGCTGGAAGTGAAAAAAGCGATGACACTACGGAAAGTACCATTTCAGCAACAGATTTGCTAAAACAACGACCAGTCAAAAAAGTTGGGTTCTTGGTTATTACATCTGATCGTGGGTTAGTTGGTAGCTATAATAGCTCGGTCCTCAAACAAACTGAGGATTTCATTCAATCCACAGGTCATTCGGCCGAAGACAGTGTTATTTTGGCTGTCGGAGGAACTGGCGCAGACTTTTATAAAGCACGTGATATGAACGTGGCTTATGAATTTCGTGGTGTGAGTGATGTTCCTACTTTTAACGAAGTACGTGAAATCGTTCAAACTGCAACGTCAATGTACTCTAATCAAGTTTTTGATGAACTTTATGTTTGTTACAACCATTTTGTAAATCGCTTAACAAATAGATTTCATTCAATTAAAATGTTGCCAATTAGTGATGCTTTAGTGAAAAGTCAAGATGAGAAAAAAGAGCAGGGAAAAAAAGAATTAATGCCAGAATATGAGACAGAGCCTTCAGAAGCTGCGTTACTACAGGCTATTTTACCTCAGTATGCAGAAAGCCTTGTTTATGGTGCAATTCTGGATGCTAAGACCGCTGAGCATGCTTCAAGTTCGACAGCTATGCAAACTGCTTCTGACAATGCTAAAGATTTAATTTCATCGCTTCAATTGCAATATAACCGTGCACGACAAAGTGCGATTACCACTGAAATCACCGAAATTACCGGTGGTCAGGCTGCACAAGAATAAATTTAGATGGGAGGAATTAACTAATAATGAGTACTGGTAAAGTTGTCCAAGTTATCGGACCTGTTGTTGATGTTGAATTTCCTCTGGATGGTAATTTACCTGATATTAATAATGCTTTAAACGTCAAGAAACCAGACGGCAGTATTTTGGTTGCTGAAGTCGCTCTTGAACTTGGAGACGGCGTTGTGCGAACAATTGCTATGGATGGTACTGATGGTTTACAACGTGGATTGGAAGTTGAAGATACTGGTTCTTCAATCACAGTTCCAGTTGGTGATAAAACATTAGGTCGGGTTTTCAACGTCCTTGGAGAAACAATTGATAATGGTGAAAAATTTGGACCCGAAGTAAAACGTAATCCTATTCATCGGGATCCACCTAAGTATGATGACCTAAACCCTAGTATGGAAATTTTGGAAACAGGAATTAAAGTTATTGATTTGCTGGCTCCATATATCCGTGGTGGCAAGGTTGGACTATTCGGTGGTGCCGGTGTTGGTAAAACTGTTTTAATTCAGGAATTAATTCATAATATTGCACAAGAACACAATGGTATTTCTGTATTTACGGGTGTTGGTGAACGTACTCGTGAAGGAAATGACTTGTATTTTGAAATGAAGGCATCGGGTGTTCTTGAAAAGACTGCCATGGTGTATGGTCAGATGAACGAGCCGCCTGGTGCACGTATGCGGGTTGCTTTGACTGGTTTAACATTGGCGGAATATTTCCGTGATGTTGAAGGACAAGATGTGTTATTGTTTATCGATAACATTTTCCGATTCACACAGGCCGGTTCTGAAGTATCCGCATTGCTTGGCCGTATTCCTTCTGCCGTTGGTTATCAACCAACACTGGCCACTGAAATGGGTCAGTTGCAGGAACGAATTACTTCAACCAAGAAGGGATCAATTACTTCGATTCAGGCCGTTTATGTGCCTGCCGATGATTATACTGATCCCGCCCCTGCCGCAACCTTCGCCCATTTGGATGCCACAACTAACTTGGAACGTAGCTTAACGCAACAAGGAATCTATCCCGCTGTTGATCCGTTGGCTTCTACTTCAAGTGCGTTGGATCCATCTGTCGTTGGTGAGGAACATTACAAAGTGGCAACAGATGTTCAGCATGTGTTGCAACGCTATCGTGAGTTGCAAGATATCATTTCTATTTTAGGAATGGATGAATTATCTGACGAAGAAAAAACGATTGTCGCTCGTGCTCGTCGAATCCAATTCTTCCTATCACAAAACTTCTCAGTTGCGGAACAGTTTACTGGTCAACCAGGTTCTTATGTTCCTGTTGAAGAAACAGTAAAAGGTTTCAAAGAAATTCTTGAAGGTAAGTACGATGATTTACCTGAAGATGCTTTCCGTCAGGTCGGGAATATTGATGAAGTTGTTGAAAAGGCGAAGAAGTTAACTAGTGCTGCAAGTAAATAAGGGGGAATTCTAATTGGCTGATAAATCAGTATTAACCGTTAGTATCGTGACTCCTGATGGTCAAGTTTATGATGGAACTTCCAGCATGCTGGTAGTAAAGACACAAGCTGGCCAGCTTGGAATTATGCCTAACCATGTCCCTATTATTGCGTCACTATCGATTGATGAAGTGCGAATCAAACATGATGATTCTGGTAAAAGAGAAGATGCAGTTGCGGTCAATGGTGGCTTTGTAGAGTTTTCGGATAATACAGCCACAATCGTTGCTGATACTGCAGAAAATGAATCTGATATTGATGTAAATCGTGCTGAAAATGCGCGTCAACGAGCTCAAGAAACGATTCGAAAAGCTCATGATGCTCATGACAACTCTGAGTTACGTCGTGCACAGATTTCATTACGTCGTGCAATTAATCGAATTAATGTTGCAAAACATTAATTCACATTTAAAGAGTTTCATAACCGTTTGGTTGTGGAGCTCTTTTTTTATGATTATTAATTTATTAAAATGAGAGTTAAACGCGTATTTTTAGTATGGATATGATACTATTGTAATAAATAATAGATTGAAGAGGATTTTATGAATTTATTGGGAATTCAAGCTTTATTAACGTTAATTTGTTACTTCTTTTTTATTTTCATTTCTTTTTGGGCGATTCAAGGTATCCATCTGGAGCGTATTTTACATGTTTCTGATCCAAACCAATTTAAAACATTGATTGTTTTACTGTCAATTGGTCTAGGGTACATGGGTGGCTCATTCTTTCTCGAATTAATTAATAATATTAGAAATTTAAGTTACTTACTAAAATAGTGGAGGTTTCGTTCGTGGATAAGATTATTGTTAAGGGCGGCAATCGACTCAAAGGTGTAGTCAAGATTGAAGGCGCCAAAAATGCTGTTCTGCCGATTTTGGCAGCAGGAATTTTAGCTAGTGAAGGTCAAGTTGAGTTAAGTAATGTACCAATTTTATCTGATGTTTATACGATGAATAACGTGTTGCGTTTTTTGAATGTCGATGTTGAGTTTGATGAAGCCCAACATGAGATTCGGATGGACGCAACTAAGAAAGTCTCTACCGAAGCCCCATTTGAGTACGTGTCTAAAATGAGAGCTTCAATCGTTGTAATGGGTCCGTTACTAGCAAGAACTGGACATGCCAAGGTGGCAATGCCTGGTGGTTGTGCAATCGGTTCTCGACCAGTTGATTTACATTTAAAAGGACTGGCAGCATTGGGAGCTCATATTACGCAGCATGATGGATACATAGAAGCTAGTGCAAGAAAATTAATCGGGACTAACATCTATTTAGACTTTCCAAGTGTAGGCGCAACTCAAAATATTATGATGGCGGCAACATTGGCGCATGGAAACACAATCATTGAAAATGCCGCTTGCGAGCCAGAAATTGTTGACTTGGCCATGATCTTAAATAAAATGGGCGCCCATGTCACTGGAGCAGGAACGGAAACAATCCGAATTATTGGTGTGCATCAATTGCACGGAACAAGCCATGCTGTTGTTCAGGATCGGATTGAAGCCGGTACTTTCATGGTGGCGGCTGCTGCTACCCAGGGGGATGTCTTAATTCAAGATGCAATTTCAGAACACAACAAACCATTAATTTCTAAAATGCGTGAAATGGGTGTCCATATCTTTGAAAAAGATGAGGGGATTCGTATCGTTGGGCCTAAAAAACTATTGCCGGTTTCGATTAAAACATTACCGCATCCTGGGTTCCCAACGGATATGCAACCCCAAATGTCGGTATTGCAGTTATTGGCACAAGGCACAAGTACACTAACTGAAACTGTGTTTGAAAATCGGTTTATGCATTTAGAGGAATTACGTCGAATGAATGCCCAGTATAGAGTGGAAGGTTCTTCCGTCATTATGAATGGCCCAACTGATTTTAATGGTGCTGAAGTGGCTGCTACGGATTTGAGAGCTGGTGCGGCCTTGGTTATTGCAGGTTTAGTGGCAAAGGGGTATACACAGGTCACTAATTTGAAGTATTTAGATCGAGGTTACTATAACTTTCATGGTAAGTTGAGTGCTTTAGGTGCTCAAATTAAACGTGTCTCTGGTACGAATACAACTTTAACGGTCAAAAATTAATTTTTTGATAAAAAATAAAAAATCAATGACGGTCGATTAATAACGTGAGGTGGAAGGCGTTACTTAGTTGACCGTCGTTTCTATTCATTTTACAGGTTAATATCAGCTAGATTCGGGCTTTAGAGAGAATTTAGGGTGTGCTATAATAGGCTGTTAGATTGGATATTTTTGAGAGGTGGACACAATTGAAAAAATTCTTTTTGATGCTAGTACGTGGATATCAAAAGTTTATATCACCACTTTTTCCACCAAGTTGTCGGTATTATCCGACATGCTCTAATTATATGTTGGGAGCCCTTAAGAAGCACGGGGCATTGAAAGGTACCTTAATGGGGACTGCGCGTATTTTACGCTGTAATCCGTTTGTTAAGGGTGGTTATGATCCGGTGCCGGATTATTTTACTTTGAAACGTAATCCGCATCCTGATGAAAAAATATTAAATTAACCTGTATGGAGGAAATTATGTCTAAGAAACAGCAAAGTGTTAAGGTACAAATTGAAGAAAAAGAAGTTGATGGGCAAACGATTCAACAACTTTTTATTGCTAAAAATTTAATCGGCGAAATCACACCACAGGATAAAGAATTTGCGACTCATCTAATTGGGGGCGGAGACTTTACAGCTAAATCCACGGATAATGCTGTTGAATGGCTTTTGCAAGAATACAATCTTCATCAATAAAGCGCAGTTTAAGTTAAGGAAGGATCTTTAGTTTGAATAACGATTCACGAGTTAGAAGACGGGAAGGCGATTCTCGCATTGATTATGGAATAATTTTTTCGGTGTTAATGTTGGCCTTAATTGGACTTGCCTCGATTTATGTTGCTGCGGCACATGATACGGGCAGTGTAAGCGTGATCCATCAAGTAGCTTCGCAGTTAGTGTGGTATGTATTAGGGGTTGCTGCGGTTGTTGTCATCATGCAGTTCGATTCCGAACAACTTTGGAAGATAGCGCCGTATGCTTACTGGTTTGGTATTTTTCTACTAGTTGCAGTTTTGATATTTTACAGCAGAAGTTATGCAGCAAGTGGGGCTAAGAGTTGGTTTGCCTTTCGTGGATTCACTTTTCAGCCTTCAGAAGTTATGAAGCCGGCCTATATTTTGATGATGGCTAAAGTTTTGACGGATTTTAATGCCCAGCATAAGCGTCATACCATGCGATCTGATTGGCGTTTAATTGGCGAAATGATTTTATGGACGTTGCCAATTCCTGTTTTACTACTTTTGCAGAACGACTTCGGAACCATGTTAGTATTTATCGCTATTTTTGCTGGATTAGTCATTGTTTCAGGCGTAACTTGGCGAATTTTAGTACCTGCATTTGTCACGGCAACGGTTTTGGCTAGCAGTACATTGATGCTGGTAGTGAGTGATTGGGGACGTAGTCTTTTGTCTCACGTCGGATTTGAAAGCTATCAGTTTAGCCGAATTGATACCTGGCTACACCCATCTTCTGATACGACAAATTCAGGTTATCAATTATGGCAGAGTATTAAAGCAATTGGGTCAGGACAACTATTCGGAAAAGGTTTCAATGTTTCGAATGTCTATGTGCCAGTCCGAGAGTCAGATATGATTTTCTCTGTGATCGGTGAAAACTTTGGTTTTATCGGCAGTGTGGTTTTAGTTCTGTTATACATGCTTTTGATGTATCAAATGATTCGTGTCACTTTTGATACGAAGAACGCTTTTTATGCTTATATTGCTACAGGGACAATCATGATGATTTTATTTCATGTTCTCGAAAATATCGGAATGAACATTGGTTTGTTGCCTTTAACTGGAATTCCGCTCCCATTTGTGAGTCAAGGGGGATCAGCCCTTATTGGAAATATGATAGGAATTGGGTTGATTATGTCTATGCGGTTTCACCACGATTCATACAGTACACTTCAAAAAACAGATTTCTAATAAAAAACTCATATTTGTGGTTGACAGACACAATTTGAATGAGTATACTGCATTTAATAGCTAAACATTAAAACAAGATGAGTAAGTTGATTACTACTTTAAGAGAGTTCCTTTTGGTGAGATGGGACAGTAAGTGCAATCGAAGATGGTCTTGATAAAAGAGGTATTTGTGAGCGTTCTGCAAGCAAGTACTGGGTGCGCCCATTATAGCGTCCGAGTTGTTTGACTCGTTAAGGCTGACTTTGTGAAAAGTTAGTGAATTTGGGTGGTAACACGGAAGAGAAGTCTTTCGTCCTAGTTGATTTATTTCAACGGGATGAAAGACTTTTTTGTTTGGTTAAAAAGAAAGAGGAGGTTGATCGTTTGATAGAATTTAAGGATGTTTCGAAGACCTTCGCTACAGAAAAAGGTAACGTTACAGCAATTAAAGACGTGAACATGAAGATTGAAGACGGTGAAATATTTGGAATCGTTGGGTATTCTGGTGCTGGTAAGACGACTTTGATCAGAATGCTGAATGGTCTAGAAACTCCAACGACAGGTGTGGTTGAGGTGAATGGCACTAAGATCTCAGAGCTGGATCGCAATGCATTAAGAAAAAAGCGCCACAAAATTGGAATGATTTTTCAACATTTTAATCTATTGTGGTCTCGAACTGTTCGTAAGAATATTGAGTTTCCCCTTGAAATTGCCAAGATTTCAAAAGCCGATCGTCAAAAGAAGGCAGAAGAGTTAATCAAATTGGTTGGTTTGGAAGGTAAAGAAGATGCCTATCCCTCTGAATTATCCGGTGGTCAAAAACAACGAGTTGGTGTGGCGAGAGCCTTGGCAAACGATCCAGAAATTTTGCTTTCTGATGAGGCTACCAGTGCACTTGATCCACAAACTACCGATGAAGTATTGGACCTATTGATGGATATCAATAAGCGATTAGGAATTACGATTATTTTAATTACTCATGAAATGCATGTGATTCGAAAGATTTGCGAGCATGTTGCCGTTTTGGATGGTGGTAAGATCATTGAGTCTGGTCAAGTTTTGGACGTTTTTAAGCATCCACAACAACCAATTACAAAACGATTTGTTTACTCAGAGGCTGCTCCGTCGCCGGAAGATACCAATGTGGTTGTAGAACAGTTGCTAAAGGAATATCCAAATGGCAAAATTATTCAATTGACCTTTCATGGTAATCAAGCCAATTTACCAATTGTTTCGGAAATTATTCATAAATTTCCTAAGATCCGAATCAGCATTATTGAAGGAAATATCCATCAAACCCATGAGGGCGCAATTGGTTCACTTTTCTTACAGTTGATTGGTGATGAAGGGGATATTAACGGGGCTTTAGACTATCTGAAGACTATGCGTGTCGAAACGGAGGTGATCGAACATGGGAGGTAGTACAGGTTACTTTGAATTTAACACAGTTGACTGGAATCAAATGTGGAGCGCAACTTGGGAGACCATTTGGATGACCATCGTTTCGATTGTAGCCGTTGCGATCTTGGGATACTTTATTGGATTATTATTGTTTGAAACCAGTGGAAGTACTAATTTAGTTGTCCGCATTATTAACTGGATTGTTGCGCTTTTTGTCAATGTGTTTCGATCTATTCCATTTATCATTTTAATCGTTTTGTTGTTGCCATTTACTAAGAATGTCGTGGGAACGATCATTGGCCCAGTTGCGGCGTTACCATCCTTAATTATTTCCGCAGCTCCGTTTTATGGTCGAATGGTTGAATTAGCGTTTCATGAAATTGATCGGGGTGTGCTTGAGGCTTCAAACGCAATGGGAGCCAGTCAATGGCAGATTATTACGAAGGTTTTATTACCAGAAAGTTTGCCAGCGTTGATTTCGGGAATTACGGTTACAACGATTTCTTTGATTGGTTATACAGCTATGGCCGGTGCAATTGGTGCCGGTGGGCTGGGAAATTTGGCCTATCAAGAAGGATTTGAGAGTAGTAATAATACGGTGACTTTAGTTGCCACAGTCATTATTGTGATCATTGTTTTTGCTTTCCAATTTCTCGGGGATTTCGCAACCCGAAAAGTTGATAAACGAGTACTTTAATTTGAGGAGGAGTTTGAATATGAAGAAGAATAAAATTTTTGGCTTTTTAGCAGTCGCAGCAACAGCACTTTTATTGGTGTCTTGTGGTAAGAAATCAAGCACCAGTTCCAAAACAACAACCATTACAGTTGGGGCATCTGCAGTGCCACATGCTCAAATTTTAAAACATGTCCAACCTGAGTTGAAAAAAGAAGGGGTTAATTTAAAGATTAAAGTCTTTCAAGATTACGTTCTTCCTAATAAAGCTTTAGCTAACGGTGATATTGATGCGAACTACTTCCAACACATTCCATTTTTGAATCAATGGAATAAGAAAAACAAAGGTAATTTAATTGATGCCGGTGCCGTTCACTTGGAACCAATTTCTGTATTCTCTAAGAAGTATAAAAATCTCAAAAATTTACCAAAGAATGCGACTGTTTTGGTAAGTAATAATGCACCAGATTATGGTCGAATTTTGACGATCTTTAAGGATGCCGGTTTGATTACGATCAAAAAGGGTATGGATATCACAAGTGCAACGTTTAATGATATTGCAAGTAATCCAAAACATATTCAATTTAAACATAGTTATGAGCCGAAACTGATGCCTCAATTGTACAAAAACGGCGAAGGTGACGCGGTTGTGATTAATGCTAACTATGCGGTTCAATCTGGTTTGAATCCAATTACACAATCTGTGGCAATTGAAAAATCTAATTCACCATACAAAAATATCATTGCAATTCGTCCAAGTGAGAAGAACAACAAAGCCATCAAGAAATCGGTTAAAGCTCTTCAATCAAAGAGTACGCAATCTTGGATCAAGAAACATTACAAGGGTGCTATTTTACCTGTAAAACCAGTTAAATAATCGAATTTTGATATGTAAATGGCCGTTGAAGTTTTGAATTTCAATGGCTTTTTATGTATTGACCATCTTTCAGAAAATGGGTAGGATTAAGTTAATAACGAGAAAAGGGTGTTAAAATGAGAAAATTTGGAATTATTGGTTTAGGGAACGTTGGCCGTACAGTTGCATATACTTTGGTTACAAAGGGAATTGCTGATTCACTAGTACTTATTGATAAAGATCAGAAAAAGTCACGTGCTGAGCAGTTAGACCTGCAGGATGCCCAAGCACGATTGAATACAACTACCCAAATCACAACTCAAAATTACGACAATTTGAAGGATGTTGATATTTTATATATCTCAGCTGGAGATATCGCAGTTTCAACTAACAGTGGCGATCGTTTTGCAGAGTTCAAGATCACTTCAGCGGTTGTCAAAGAAATCGCCCCTAAAATTGTGGCATCTGGATTTAAGGGTGTGATTATCGACATTATGAATCCTTGTGATGCGGTTACCAGTTATTTGCAGAAGTTGACTGGGTTTTCAAAGCAAAGAGTGTTTGGAACGGGAACTTTCTTGGATACCGCGCGGATGCAACGTGTTGTTGGTGAAAAATTAAATGTAAATCCCCGCAGCGTAGAAGGTTATGTTTTGGGTGAGCATGGAAATAGCCAATTTGTGGCATGGTCAAGTGTTCGTGTAAAAGGTGAAGCTATTCAGGATTTACCTGAAGCTAAAGACTTCGATTTTGATCAATTAGCTGATGCCGCTAAACAAGGTGCTTGGGAAGTTGCTTCCGGTAAAGGATTTACTTCAGCTGCAATTGCGACTTGTGGTGTCAGTTTGGGACAAGCAGTTTTGTCGGATGCTCGTTTAGTTTGTCCGGTGTCTGGTTATAGTGAAAAATATAGTACTTACGTTGGTTTACCAGCGATTGTGGGCAAGAACGGAATTGAGTCTGTGGTTGACTTACCTTTGACAGACGAAGAAACTGTAAAGTTCGCTAAGTCTGCGGAAATGATTCATGATCGGGTAGCCAAGTTAAACTAATCTTTGAATTTTAAAGCTTTTAAACATTTACAGCCAAACAGGTTGAAAGTGTTTAAAAGCTTTTTTGTACTTGACAGAAAAATACTTTCCAAGTATAGTTAGTTACATAAGTAATTAACCAATTTACAGATATGGGGGAAGCAACTGTGAAAGAACAAACGGTTATTGATGTTCAAAGCGTGACAAAAGTGTATGGAAAGAAAAATGAAAAACAGTACACTGCTTTACAAAACGTCAATTTTAATGTAAAAAAAGGTGAATTCGTAGGCATTATGGGGGCTTCGGGTTCAGGAAAAACGACATTGCTGAATATTTTAGCAACGATGGATCAACCAACGGCAGGTAACGTCTTTATTGCAGGTCAAGATGTGACACAGTTGAAAGGAAATGCCGTTTCGGATTTTCGGGCTAAAAAGATTGGCTTTATTTTTCAGGATTTTAATCTCTTGGAAAGTTTATCGAATGCAGAAAATATTGGATTACCATTGACTTTGCAGGGCGTTAAAAAGCGGAAAACTAACGAACTTGTCCATCAAATTGCTAGTCAGTTGGGGATCAATCAGCTACTTGATAAATATCCGGTAGAAATATCTGGTGGTCAAAAGCAACGGATTGCGGCCGCGAGGGGATTAATCTCACGACCACAAATTTTATTTGCCGATGAACCAACCGGAGCTTTGGATTCCCAAAATGCCCGAGAACTTTTGGAAACTTTGAAACAAGTTAATGATGAAGAACAAGTTTCTATATTAATGGTAACCCATGATCCGTTTTCAGCTAGTTACTGTGAACGCATTTTGTTCATTAAGGATGGCCAAATTGGTGAACAACTTGAAGCTGGCAGTCAAACGCGAACTGAGTTTTACCAAACAATTTTGAATAAACTTGGCACCTTTAATGATCAGGGGGAAGATGTCGATGTTATTTAAATTAGCCTTTATAAGTGTTAAGGATCGTTGGCGGGACTATTTGGTGCTTTTTTCTGGATTGATTATTTCAAGCGCAATTTTTTATATGTTTGAAGCAATCGCCACTAATCAAGCCTTCATCAAGGGAAATATTTCACTTGGGTTAGCGACGTTTGTTTTTCAATTTGGTTCTGTGCTCCTTGGAATTATTACCCTCGTTTATATCGTGTATGCTAATTCATTCCTAATGAATATGAGAGAACATGATTATGGTTTGTTCATCATGTTAGGCGGGAAAAAATCACGACTTGGTTTCTTAATTTTTTTAGAAACGTTATTGATTGGGGCAATTTCCACAGTCTTGGGTGTTGTAGTCGGTGTTGGGCTTACAAAAGGATTATCTCAATTATTAATGCACGAGTTGGGCGTTGAAGTTGCCCATTTTACTGCCTGGAATACCATGGCTTTGCTTGTGACTTTTGCGTTCTTTATTGTGATCTTTTTTATGGCTTCGTTAATTAATCAGCACAAGTTGCTACATCGACCGGTGTTAAAATTGCTCCATGCTGATACGGTGGCAGATAAACCAATCAAGTTAACGGCCTGGCGTTACGCTGAAGGTGGATTAGGTTTAGTTTTAATAGCCGGTGGTTACTGGGCAATGGCGGCTATTGAGACTTTGCAACTTCTCTCAATTCCAATTGCACTGGTCACAATCGTATTGGGCACGTATTTTTTGTATCATGCACTTTTTCAAATTTTGATTACGGGATTGAAACGCTCACGCTTGGCAGGTAAGGGCTTAAATAGCTTTACATTAGGCCAGTTAAACTTTCGCATTCGAGATTATACCAGAATTCTAGCCGTCGTAAGTATCCTTTTTGCCTTAGCCTTAGGAGCAATTACGGTTGGAATGGGCTATCATCGTTTAATCCCAAGTATGGCAAGCGGTAGTTCAGCTTATGACTTGGTTGTTTATAAGCAAACTGCGAAAACTAAACAATTAATTCAAAAATTAGATTTAATAAAGCAAGTGACTTATAAGCGAAAAATTGTTGGCACAACTGCCTATTTTGACCAAATGGAGTTTCAAGAAACACCTTTTCAAGTGAGTCGCGTTAAGGCTGATGCCGTTGTCTTCAAACTAGCTACTAGTGAGCAACTGAGGTCTAGTTCACGGGTGCAAGAGCAATTTTTGAGTCTGCAAGCAAATTACACTTTAAGACAGATCAGAGTTGTGTCTCACCGTAATTTTCTGAAAATTCAGGGTAAGCCATCACAATTAACTTTACTGAAGACAACCGGATTAGCTAAAAATGCAGGTGTTTTGAAACAAATTGCAGAAAATCAAACCAATCAATTTCCTGGCCACATGTCGATTCAACAGTTAGGCGGGGCTTATCCACTGTACCAAGTGGCCAATGTCATGTTTGGTGGATTAGAATTTGTGGGCTTCTTCTTAGGATTGGCGTTTTTGACAATGTTGGCAAGCTGTTTAATGTTTAAAATTTTATCGGGTGTCCAACCGGATAGACAGCGCTATTATATGTTAAACCGATTAGGAACGCGACAAAATTTAATTCGGCGTTCAATTCGCCGTGAATTAGGCGCACTGTTTTTGTTGCCGGGGATATTAGGAATTATTCACGTCCTGTTTGGCTTGAAGATGTTTGTTCCGTTGATGGGTGATCCGTATGTTCATTTACAGACCCCCTTTGTGATTTTCTTACTGTTGTATTTGGGGTATTATTTAATTACATTGTTTATTTATGAAAAATTAGTGGTTCCAAGTATAAACATGCAGTCTTGAGGTGGTGATCATATGCAATTTGATTTTAGTGGGCAAGAACCCATTTATTTACAGGTAGCTAATCAAATTGAAGAAGGAATTTTTACAGGTGCTTTTAAAGAAGAAACGCAGGTCCCCTCAACAACCGAAATGTCTCGTGAATTTCATATTAACCCCGCGACAGTTTTGAAGGGCATGAATATCCTTGTCACTGAAAAATTGGTGGAAAAACGGCGTGGTTTAGGAATGTTTGTGAAAAAAGGGGCCTATCAGTTAATACTGGAAAAACGGCAAAATGACTTTTTTGAGGATTATGTAAAAAAAATTGTGGCAGAAGCTAAAAATTTAAAGTTATCAGAAACGGAATTGATTCAACTTATCAAAAGGGGGTTTCAAACAAATGGGGATTAAGGTTACGGAAGTTGCCAAAAAATTTGGTCGGAAGCAAATTTTGCAAAATATCAGTCTGGAGATTGAGCCAAATCGAATATACGGTCTGCTGGGCAGAAACGGTGCTGGCAAAAGTACATTATTAAATATTATTACCGACCGCATTTTTGCAAATGGTGGTTCGGTGACCATTGATGGTATTCCAACACACGAGCATGATGAATTGTTAGGCAATATCTATTTGATGAGTGAGGTTAATCTTTATCCAAAAAGGGCTCGTTTACAAGATTTATTTAAATCTTCAAAGAATATGTATGGCGGTTTCAATGAGGCATACGCAAAACACTTGTGTGAGGCATTTGAGTTAAATCCGAAACAAAGATTTGGTCAACTTTCAACAGGTTATCGCACGATCTTTAAATTAATTATTGCCCTTTGTTTACCTGTTGATTACGTTTTTTTAGATGAACCTATTCTTGGTCTTGACGCTAATCATCGTGAGTTGTTTTATAAAGAACTTTTGGATACGTATAGTAGTCATCCCCGAACTTTTGTGATTTCTACTCATATGATTGAAGAGATTGCTAATATGATTGAGCATGTTTTTGTGATAGAAAACGGCAAAATCTTAGTTGATGATGATGTGGACCATATGTTGTCACAGGCATATGTGATCACTGGTCCTGGAGAAACCGTTGATCAGTATACAGAGGGATTAAACGTGATTGGAACGGAATCACTTGGAAATCTCAAAGGTAACTATGTGTTTGGCAACCTAAATGATGATCGAGAGATTCCGGATACAATTCAAATTTCACGAATGGATCTGCAAAAACTCTTCATTCATTTAACAAGTGGCGAGGGGGTATCTAAATGAAAACTAAAATGATTTTTAAGAATAAATTTGGATACTATTTAAAGGGTCTGGGGTACACTTATATTCTAACCTTTTTGTTTATTTTCCTGTTACCGATTGTTTTTGCGTTGCTATTCACGGGAAGCCTTGATGGTATTTCAATTCATAATTTATTGAAAAATAATTTATTACCATTTATTTCGATTCTGTTTTTAGTAATCTCATCATATCGAGTTTATGGACCATTTAAGTTTTATATCCAAAATGGTATTTCTCGTCGAACAGTTTGGAAAGCAACCATTTGGGTGACCGCGCTGCTTAGTTTATTGATGAGCGTAATCAATTATTGTTATTATTATGCGGTGATTTTACCAAACGTTGGAAATGTTGATAATACTTTTTATAACCAACTTTTTGGTCAGTTCCTGGGTTTTCATAGTTTTTGGAATATTCCAGCTCAAATTCTTTATGAATGGTTATTACTTTGGAGTTTTGCTGTTTTGGGTATGTTTTTTGGAAGTTTATCGGCACTCCTGAAGAAGCGAACCCGGCGCATGTTGTGGATTGCCATCCCCATTGGGCTTGTCGTGTTAGTTCGTTTTTTAATGCAGTTCCATACTGGCATGAATTTAGATTGGACGATGAATTTTATCAAATTTGTGGTCGGTTATACAGAAACAACTAACGAAGGGGAATGGAATCCATTCCACCCGGTTGGATTTATGGCGATTATGATTATTTTGGGTACGATCATTAATTACTGGATTCAACAACATATTGTCTTAAAAAATCAGTAAAAAATGAGACCGCAACAAAAACACAGTTTTTGTTGCGGTCTCATTTTTGTTTATTGAATAGCAACGAGATGTTTATAAAATGCGGCATAGATCGCTTGAGAATATGGAACGTACCAGATAAATCCAATTCCGAAACTAAATAAGCAAAGAACATACCAGCCAATCATGCTTAATTTTAATAAGAAAAATTCAAATTTATGCCCCTGCATTAATTGGCGACTCATTGTGATACAGTCATTGTATTCAATGCGACCCGCATTGCCAGCGGCTAATTGATCTTTGTAAATCAGGTATGATTGGGAGTAGGCATAGTACTTAATAATTCCAGGAACAATGAGTAATAAAGTCCAAAAAAACAAATAAATGAACTGGAGTACAAAGATTGCCAAAGTTGGAATGAAATAGCGTTTGGTAAAAACTTGAAAAGCACTTTTCACAGGTGAAAAATCGCGATTAGGTTCGCGTAACCAGTCTAGGAATGTGTAACTAACCCCAACACTGATAAATGTAACTATGGCAGTTCGTAAAAAGCTCCAAACATTGGATGAACCGGAATTTGGTGACTCCTCATTAGCATAGCTTGTAACTTCATTATTGAGAAGGTGAGGATTCTTAATGAGCAAGTACAGTCCAAACAAAATACCTAGGGAAATGATAAATCCCACAATTGCTCTAAGGACAATTGGAACTACTGCGGTCATGGAAGCTTGACCCCAATGACCCTTAAAAACTTGTTTGACTTCTTTTTTTAATTCGCGACGGATTTGGTGATATGACATGACAGACTCCTCCTCTTTTTTTCTATTTTACCATGAACCTATGAATTGACAATGTGATGAAGTAATTTGAAATGAGGAGACTGGTTATTAGTACCTTAGGTTTGGAGACGTGGTAAAATTAAACTATTAATTACGAGGAGAAAAAGTTATGAAAGAAGTTGAAGAAGTACGCAGTAGACTACAAAATTTACGGATTAAATTACAAGGTGGTCAGATTTATCAGTCGTTACTTCCGGAAATTGATAAGATTATTATGTCGACAGATGTGTCGGCGCCAACAGAAGTTCACTTGCCTGATGATGACGATGGTATTCGGGATCTTATTCAGTCGCTTCGTGATCAGTTGAATGAGCACGAACTGGAAGAAGTTTCCGATAAGGATTTAATGCAGTTATTTCAACATATTGGCTCGCCTGATTTGATGATTCGTGATAAAGGCGTATATTTTCTATTTAGTGATATTTTGCAGCAACAAATCACCTCGAAAAAACAATTAAAAATGATTTTTGACCATTTGATTCAGGATGAAAGTTTGTTTGATCACATTCTGGAACCTCAAAATGACGGTGTGTTTAAGAGATCATTTAGTTTAATGTTTTTATCAACCTTGTTGTATATAGATAGGGCTGGATCACACTTTATAGATGATGAGAGTAAAAATACCCTTGTTGATCAATTGGTTACTTACATAGCCTTAGAAACAGATACACGGGGTTATTCTGGTAAGAAGGGCTGGGCACATGCCTATACGCATATTGGCAATGTTTTGGATGAATTAGCAGTTGATAATAGCTTGGTTAGAGCGGATAAATTACTCATGTTAGCTGTTTTATTAGCTCGGTACAAACGGCTTTCAACGCCACTAATTTTTGGTGAGCCAGAGCGCATAGGTGGCTACATTGCGGATTTAACTAATCAAAACAAACTTTACACCGACTTTTTGTTGTTAGCACTAAAAAATTGGCGTCATGAGTTAGTGTCGATTCAAACGACAGAAGATGAACAGATGTGGACGCGCCTGTACAACCGCCAGCGATTATTGCAAGCATTAGTCTTAAATCCAGAAATGCCAAAAGAAGTTAGTTCATATTTAAATGAGGAAAATGATTTTCGTTTTTAAGGAGATATTTTAATGAGTGAACAAATAAATGCAATCGGTTTTTACAAAGGTTTACCAATTGAAGATTCAAACAGTTTAATTAATTTAAAAATTGATCGTCCTAAGGCAAATGATTTTGATCTTTTGATTGAAGTTAAGTCCGTTTCCGTAAATCCGGTCGATACTAAGATTCGTCAAGGCCATCCTGAAACAAGTGTTCCAACTGTGCTTGGATTTGATGCCTATGGAACTGTTGTTGAATTGGGGCAGAAAGTGACTAACTTTAAAGTGGGGGATCATGTTTTTTATGCAGGAACCAATAATCGTTCTGGGAGTGACCAAGCTTTGCAGTTAGTGGATGCGCGAATTGTGGCCCATGCACCGCAAAATATTAGTGTGGAAGAAGCGGCAGCCATGCCTTTGACTAGTTTAACGGCTTGGGAATCTCTTTTTGAACGAATGCCATTAATTCCAAAAAAGGATGCTAATTTGGGAAAGCAGATTTTGATTATTAATGGTGCTGGGGGCGTTGGTTCAGTGGCAATTCAGCTGGCAAAGTGGGCAGGTTTAAAAGTTTTAACAACGGCCTCACGACCAGAGACGATTGAATGGGTTAAAAAAATGGGTGCGGATGTCGTTTTGGATTATCACAAATCGTTAGCTGACCAACTTAAAGCAGTTGGCATTCAGTCTGTAGGGTTTGCCTTGATTTTTCACTCAACTGATAATTATTTGCCAATTTTGGCAAAACTCGTGGCACCAGAAGGATTTATCACTTCCATTGTGGAAAATGAACGTCCTTTACCAATGGGACTTTTAAAATCTAAGAGTATTACTTTTGCTTGGGAGTTTATGTTTACAAAAAGTATTTATCAGACTGCAGATATGGCAACACAAGGAACAATCCTCGAAAAGATTGCCACACTTTTGGATGAAAAAGAGATTCGATCAACTTTAACTGTGACGCTTCCGGGAATTAACGCAGCGACTCTAAGACATGCTCATGAACTTGTTGAAACTAATAAAATGATTGGTAAAGTCGTGTTAACTGGCGATTTTGATGCCAAATAGTTTGGATATTAAAGTTTTTTTCTCTGCAAATTCATGGTACAATTTAGGTTCAATACAAAATCTAAGTGATAGGATGAGATTTTAAATGAGTACGGAAAAAAAGATTCACGTTGGTTTGCTATTTGGTGGTAATTCATCTGAACATGATGTTTCAAAGCGTTCTGCACATAATATTTTCGATGCAATGGATAAAGAGCGTTACGAAGTCAGTCTGTTCATGGTTACAAAAGATGGCTATTTGTTGAGTGATGCTTCATCAAGAAGAATTTTTGATGGCGAATCAGAAGATAAAGTTGTGGCAGATGCCATGAAATCGGTTGATAAGGGTAATCCATTGTCACCAATTTTGAACTTGAGTGAACAAAAAGATATCGATGTTTATTTCCCAATTATTCACGGTAATTTGGGTGAAGATGGGACGATTCAAGGCTTGCTACGGCTACTACAAAAGCCTTATGTCGGCAGTGGTATTCTTGCTTCAGCTGTTTCGTTTGACAAGGATACAACTAAACAGTTATTAACACATAATGGGATTCGTAACACAAAGTATGTGGTTGTGACACCCGAAAATCGTGGCGACTATTCCTATGATGTTTGTCGCGAATTACTAGGTGAGCTGATGTTCTTAAAACCCGCTAATCAAGGATCATCAGTGGGTATTCATAAAGCGACAAATGCTCAAGAGTTTGAAACTGGGCTGGATGATGCCTTTCGATATGATTTTAAAGTGTTGGTTGAACAATCAATTGAACAACCAGAAGAAGTGGAAGTTTCTATTTTAGGTAATCGAAATCCCAAGGCTTCTAAAGTAGGACGAATTATCGTACCGAAATCTGATACATTCTATGATTATAATAATAAGTTTGTCGATGCCAGTGGGGTTCAATTTGAACTACCAGCTAGCATTTCTAGTGAGCTTTCTGATGAAGTTCAACAAATGGCACTGGATGCTTTCCGAGTACTTGGTTGCTGTGGCTTAGCTAGAATCGACTTTTTGGTTGATCATAACAAAGTTCCCTACCTAAGCGAAATTAATACGCTGCCTGGTTTTACAAACATTAGTTTGTATCCCCAACTTTGGGAAGTGTCTGGGATTAGCTATGAAAGGTTAATTGATCAACTCATTGATTTGGCATTTGAGGAATTTAATCGACGTTCTAAAATTCATTATGATTTCACACCGCTTGATGCAGAGTAACAATTTAAAGAAGTCAGAGAAAACTTTTTCTCTGGCTTTTTTAGTTAATGAAAATTGATAGCTAAAACGTAAAGGAAAAGACAAATTCTTCACTAACAAGATGAAGGAACGCGCGTTTTTCTTTTTCAGAGCATTTAGTTCATTTCTTGATAATGTTAAGATTAAAGCGAAAGCAATTTTCCAGCAACGGGGGTAGTGACTGTTATGAAACGCTTCATATTTCGCGATTTTTATCAACTTAAAAATTTAATTAATTACATGATTAAATCAGATGAAAATTTGTATTATGCCAGTTTGACGCTATTAGTTGGTGTTGTAACTAGCATCCTATTGGAGCATGCACTTTTTCTTTCAGAAAATCCGTTATTAATCCCATTAAAATTTATTTTTGCGGTTCTTATTATTTGGGGGATGTTTGTTGGCTTAATGGCAGCATCCCTAATGATTAGTGGGTTTCAGCAACGTAAGCCGGTTAACTTCGATCATTTGAAGGATTTGTTACAAAAGTTGTTTGAAAGAAATTGGATTATTAGTATTGCATATTTCTTTTTTTATGTGGTAATTACGATTCCACTAGGTGGATTTGGATTTGCAACCGTCATTCTGGCTCATATTCCAACAAGCGTTTCAATTCAAAACTTTGTTTTTGCTAATCGCTGGACGGTCGCACCTGTTTTTATTCTTTTGTATCTTATTTTTTGTTACATAGCTCTGCGAATGCTTTTAGCACTTCCAGCAATGATTAGTTATCAATGTTCACTGACTGAAGGAATTCGACTGAGTTGGCGCCTAACAAAAGGGCAGACAGGCAGGATGCTTATCCAGATTTTGATCATTGTTGTTCGTGTTTCCGTACCGTTTCTGCTAATTGGGAGCCTTATTCTAGAAGGTATATTTGCCTGGAACAGCTGGATGCATTCAGACTTACCATCAACTATTTTGATGGTTTTAGCGATTACATTTATTGAACTGTTGTTTGTTGGTTGGTTTTTAGTTTTTATGACTGGTTTTTTGTCACGATTGGGTGAGTGGGTTAGAGTCGTAAACATGCCACTAGCGAAAACATCGGTATTCAAAACAAGAGGATTAAATTATCATCAATGGGATTTGAAACAAATCAAGAAAATTGGGATTGCTTTATTGGGTCTGTTATTTTTGAGCACACCCACGTATGCCTTTTTTTCAATTCGGATGAATGAGAATCATTCAACTGACGTGCTAGTTATCTCACACCGTGGCGTAAGTGATCATAATGGTGTGCAAAATACGATTATGGCACTTAGAAAAACGGCTAAACTAAAACCCGATTATGTGGAAATGGATATTCGAGAAACTAAAGATCATCAGTTTGTGGTCATGCATGATAGTAATCTGTATCATTTGGGCAGAAAAAATAGGTCAGTTTCTGATCTAACCCTAAAAGAATTAACACATTTAACCATTCGAGAAAATGGCTATCAAACTAAAATTAGCAGTTTTTCCGATTACCTTAAAACTGCCCATCAGTTAAAACAGCCTTTGATTGTTGAGATCAAGGCAAGTAAAAATGACACAGCTAATCTGGTGACCCTATTTAATAAAAAGTATGGCCATAGCTTAGAAACACATCACGATATGGTTCATTCTTTGAATGCCACCTTTATGACCCAACTAAAAAAGCAACGGCCAAATTTAGTGACAGGGATTATTACGCCGTTTAACATTGCGCTAATGCCTAAAAATTCAACTGATTTTTATTCCCTTGAATTTCATACACTGAATCGCCAGTTTATTCAGCAGGCTTGGGCACAGCATAAAAAAGTCTATGCTTGGCCAGTGGACGGCATTGAACCGATGAAGCGAATGTTAGCGTTGCGAGTTGATGGGATGATTACAAATCATGTGCAGAGATTACAGAAAGTCATTCGCGAAAGAAATGCGGCGGATTTAAGTCGCTATGAAGTGATCAATAATTTAATTGAACTTTGGTAAAAATGCGAATCTTATTCTTGTTGCAGAAAGGAATGAGAATATGAATCGTTGTATGTGGGGAAATAAAAATGAATTGTTGAAACAGTATCATGATCTAGAGTGGGGTGTTCCAATTTTGGATACGCAAAGTTTATTTGAATGTTTTGCGTTGGAAATCTTTCAAGCGGGGTTGAATTGGGTAACTGTCCTGAAAAGAAGAGAAGCTTTTAGAAATGTCTTTGCGCAATTTGATCCACAAATATTAAGCCTGTTTACTGACTATGATATTAGCCAGATTTTGACAGATGCAACGATTATTCGTAATGAGCGAAAAATTAAAGCGGTAGTTCAAAACGCACAAGTTGTAGCCAATCTACCAATGAATTTTTCAGACTATATTTGGCAGTTTGTAGATTTTGAACCCATTAGGAATTCGCAAGTAGTTTTGGATGATTCACAATCGCGAACTTGTTTAACAAATAGGATTGCAAGTCAAATGAAAGCAGATGGCTTCATTTTTGTGGGTCCAAAAATGATTAATGCCTTTTTACAAGCAGCGGGTCTTATCAATGACCATGAAGTGAGTTGCTTTCGATATCATAATCTAGCTGTTCAATAGAAAGCATGTGGCAAAATAAAAGATGTCCGAAGAAAAATGGTTATTTTCTCGGGCATCTTTTATTTTAAAAAAACAAGTTCTTATTTAATCTTAACTGGTTGATTAGCAAGATCAGTGCGGACAACTAAAACATCACAAACTGCTGTTCTTGTAACGTACTCGGTCACTGAACCAATTAGGAGACGTTCAACGGCATTCAAACCAGTCGCTCCAATCATAATAAGATCGGTATGTAACTGTTTTGGCATGTCATTTGCGATCACAACTTTTGGTGCACCATATTCAATTGAATAATCAACGTTTTCCAAACCTTTATCTTTTGCTTCATCCACATATTTATCAAGGGTTGTTTTTGCAGTTTCAGTAACCTGCTCAACCATTGCTGTATCAAAGCTTGAGATGTTTTGAAATGCGCGGGTATCAACAACGTGTACCAAATGTAATTCGGAACCTTTATTTCGTCTAGCAACTGCAACAGCTTTTTCGAAAGCTAATTCAGCTTCTTTTGAGCCATCAACAGGAACCAGTATATGTTTATATTGTTGTGTCATATAAATCACCTCTCCAACTTTCTAACTCCATTTTACGTTAAATTACCCAAAATAAAAAGAAAAAAGAGCGTTTTCTTTTTGATTAAACGGCTACAATGGGAGACAATCGGCATTTGCAGGTAGTTATTTTGGTAAAAAACTTAATAGTCCAATTAGAATTGCAGTGGTAGATAGACAGCCCAAAAGAAGAATCAGACAAATTAGAATGATCACATGTGTCCAAGCGATGACAAAAGCAATAATAGCCATTAAAATGAGGGCAAGACCGCCAATTCGTAAAAGTTCTTGTAGAGCTGGATTCTCAGTTGGATTGAATAGGAGAAAAGGTTGCTGCTGGTGCCGATATAAGTAAGTTCCAATTACGGCAAGAATAATAGAAAAAAGAACCATAAGAGCTGAAATCAGCATAGTATTCCTCCTTGAAATTTATTTGATAAATCGATAGTAAAACGGCTAAATAAACAAAAAGGGATTAGCACGTAATGTCCTAATCCCATCAAAGCATAATGCTTTGGAAATACTTTGTGGTGCCGTTAATCGTTTCTCAGTGAAAGCCCGCAAGTATGTTAGCGGTGGGACCAATTGGTTTGACTTTAAGTTTCCTAATTAAAGGCCTACATGCCACCAAACACCCTTAGTCCCTATACAAATTATTTGAACGGCAGTACATAAATGAAACAACGCGTACACCAAAGAAATTTCATACCTATCTTAGCATGGATATTATAAAATTTCAATTTCAGTCCCTCTGAAGATTAATCACGTTGAGCACGTAGCAAGCGTTTGTATTGTTCTGCTAAAGCAGTCTCAAATTTACCATTTTCTTTTGGTTCATAGTAGGTGGCATTCTTGATTCTGTCTGGCAGGTATTGCTGCTTTACCCAATCGTTGGGGTAATTATGCGCATATTTATAATTGTTTCCGTGACCAAGCTTAGCAGCGCCTTTATAGTGCGCGTCCTTTAAGTCAGCCGGGATGTCTCCATAGTTGCCAGATTCAACTTCGGTTAATGCCGCGTCCATTGCGGAAATGCCGGAATTTGATTTAGGCGATAAACAGAGTTCAATAACCGCATCGGCCAATGGAATTCGTGCTTCAGGAAACCCAAGTTTTTCGGTGGCCTGAATGGCAGAAACAGTTCTTGCACAGGCAGGCGGATTTGCCAGGCCGATGTCTTCATACGCAATAACCATTAATCGGCGCGATATACTTGGCAAATCACCAGCCTCTACTAAACGCGCCATATAATGGAGTGCTGCATTGACGTCGCTACCTCGAATCGATTTTTGAAAGGCTGAAATCACATCATAGTGAGCGTCCCCATTTTTATCTTGAGTGAGCGCCTTTTTTTGCAGACATTCTTCAATGATTTCTAAAGAAATATGAACTTCTTGATTTTTGTCTGGTTCAGTCGACATTACAGCGAGTTCCAAGCCATTTAAGGCACTACGCAGATCGCCGTTTGTGGAATGAATCAAAAAATCCATTGCTGGTTTAGCCACTTTAACATTCATTGAACCCAGGCCATTTTCGGTGTCTGTTAAGGCGCGATTGATGGCAGAATGGATATCTTCCGGTGCTAAGGGATGGACTTCAAAGATCTGGGTCCGACTTCGAATGGCTGGATTGATTGAAATATAAGGATTTTCGGTGGTGGCACCAATTAAAATAATTCGTCCACTTTCAAGGTGGGGGAGCAAGAAATCCTGTTTAGTTTTATCTAAACGGTGAATTTCATCAAGGAGTAAAATAACCGTACCACTCATTTTTGCTTCTTCAGCCACAATTTGAAGATCCTTTTTGGAATCAGTTGCAGCGTTTAATTTGCGGAAAGCATACTTCGTAGAGCCAGCAATGGCACTCGCAATACTGGTCTTTCCAGTACCCGGTGGACCATATAAAATCATGGACGATAGTAATTTAGCTTTGACCATTCGGGCAATAATTTTTCCTGGGCCAACTAGGTGTTGTTGACCAACAACTTCTTCAATTTTTTTAGGGCGCATACGATACGCCAATGGTTGTTGCATGATAAAACTCCTAATTTCGAAAACTATTTTTAAGTTTATCCAGAAGTGATTCTGGTTTTTTTTCTTCTTTAATAGGTGCCTGACCTTGGAAACTGGCCACATCAATGTCAGCAACATTAATTGAATCTGGCGCTGCTAAAACAAGGGCCAAGTCCTGATCGTTGGTTGTATAAATGCTGTCAGTTTTAATTGTGAATTTTAAGGATTCCTGACTGGCTGCTTTTAAATAAGGACCAATCAAGTGTTGATCAATGTTACCATTGATCAACAGCTGATAATCAGGGTGTTTTTTTAATTGTGCCACAAATGGAACCTCGTATTGGTGCGTTTTTATTTGAGAAACAGTCATTGAAATAGCCACGCGTTCGCGAAAAGTACCAAGATACCTTCGTTGTTCATCTGGATTGAGTTTAGGGGTGCCATGAATGGCATTCTGTAACCGCGAGTCAACGTTATTGGAATTATTAGCCATTGCGCTCACAACCTTTCTAGATAGTATAATAAGTATAGCATTTTCCGCCAAGGGTATCCTGTTTGGCGACTAAGGAGGTAACTATTTATGTTTAGAGAGCACATATTTTCTGTATTTAATGAACCTGATGTTGAGGAAAGATTAAAGTTAGTTCGTACTCAAATTGATCCTTTTTTTGAGGAAGCTATTCAAGAAGTGCTGCCAATATTAAATGGGAACGGTGAAACTTACCGAGCGTTTATTGCAAAACATGCGCGCCGTCATTCTAATCCACCACCAAATACGTGGGTCGCATTTGCTCAAAACAAGCGGGGCTATAAAATGGTGCCTCATTATGAAATTGGGGTTTGGGATGACCGGTTGTTTGTGTGGTTGGCCTTTGAAACAAATATGCAGGAGCGCCAATCCGCGATTGATAAACTCAAGTCAAAACAAGCTGGTTTTTTAAATTTAGGTGCCCAGTTTAAGCTTTCAAACAATCACATGGCAAAATCGTTTATTTCATTGACGAAAGGAAATTTTGAGAAGAGCGTCAAGGAGTACAGATTTCAGAAAAAGGCGGAGGTTCTAATTGGTCGTGTTTTACAAAAGGATAATAGGAACTTAGATAGCAAAGCGGCAGTACTAGAAATGATCGAGCAAACGATTAGCGTGTTATCCAAAATTTGGGACAACTAAAAAAGCGATTGGAATTTCTTCCAAACGCTTTTTTTGAACAAACAATAAAAAATTAAAGTTTGTTGTAGTATTCAACTATTAGTGATTCGTCGATATCAGCCTCTAATTCGTCACGTTCTGGGAGACGAGTTAAGGAACCTTCCAACTTATCAGCATCAAATTGAACAAATTGAGGACGACCAACGACAGCTTCAACAGCTTCGCCAATGATCTTCAAATCTTTTGATTTTTCACGAACACTGACAACCTGGCCAACTTCTACTTCATAAGAAGGGATGTCGACACGTTTGCCATCCACGGTAATGTGACCATGGTTAACAAGTTGACGTGCTTGACGACGAGTGGTTGCTAAACCTAAACGGTAAACAACATTATCTAAACGACGTTCGAGTAAGATCATGAAGTTAACACCATGCTTACCTTCATTGATTTTACCAGCGCGTTTGAATAAGTTTGAGAATTGACGCTCTGTCAAACCGTACATCATACGCAACTTTTGTTTTTCGCGGAGTTGTTGACCATATTCTGAAATGTTACGACGGTTGTTTTGACCGTGATCACCAGGTGCATATGGGCGACGAGCTAATTCTTTACCAGTACCGCTTAAAGAAATTCCTAAACGGCGAGAAATTTTCCAACTTGGACCTGTATAACGAGACATAAAGTAAATCCTCCAATAATTTTGTTGGAGTAAAATAATCCGATTGCGAGTTTAGTATTCGTGCAGACTGTTTTGCAATCCTCACCTTTGCAGCCGCAAGGTTACTAATTGAACCAATTAAAAGGCACCAGTCTGTTGACGAGCTTACCACTCGCCGCTGCATTATTTTACACAATGAACAGTTTACAACAAGTTAAGCAACAGTGTCAATGTGCTGCAAGAAAACAGCGGCAAAGTCCTCAAGTTCTTGTTGATTTTCTTCAGTAAACCGATCAAGTAAAGGCGAGTCAATATCTAAAACACCAATTTTATGCTCATTTTTAATGAGAGGAAGCACAATTTCTGAATTGCTGGCAGTATCGCAAGCAATGTGGCCAGCAAACTCATGCACGTTAGCAATTCGCTGAACTTTTTTTGCTTTAAAAGCTGTGCCACAAACGCCGGTACCATTGGCAATATGCATGCAAGCGACGTTACCTTGAAAAGGCCCAAGAACGAGTTCATCACCTTTTTGATCATAGAGATAAAAACCGGCCCAGTTCACATCAGCGTAACTTGATTTTAAAAGTGCTGAAGCATTAGCCATATTTGCAATTAAATTAGTTTCGCCAGTTAAAAGGGCATCTAATTGTTGATTCATTAGTGAAAGTGTTTTCTGTGTCATAAAAATTCCTCCAAATTGGACTAGAAATATAAAAATCACATAGTGAAACTCTAAAATCCTATGCTATAATTTAAGTTGAGTCTTATTTTATATTGAAAAAAACAAGAAAGCAACAAAATTCATTTAATGAAAATGACGTAGACAAAGGATGGGGTTCTCATGTTGGGTGTATTAATTGGTATAATCGTGGTGGCAATTCTTATTTATGTAGGGATCGTGCTGTATCAGCGATATTTATTGAAGCAAATTACAGATCTTCAAAATAAGAAATCTGATTTGATGGATCTGCCCGTCGCCAGCGAGCTTGATGAGGTTGGTAACTTAAATTTGGCAGGTTCTTCTTTGGAAGAATACCAAAATCTTCAAGATGATTATCGGAACGTCAAAAACAACAAATTTCCTGAAATTGACGAACTTGCAGAAACCGGTCAGCAGAACGTGAATGACATGAAAATTTTTGATGCCCGTTCTGATGTTTCTGGTATTAAAGACGCTGTCCAGGTGATTCAATCGGAATCTGATCGCATTCAAGCAGCACTAGATCAAATTAAGCAGGAAAGCGAAGACCAACAAAACGAAGTTAAAGTTCTGCGTCACAAGTATCAAGACCTACGTAAGACCCTGTTAGCTAAGAACATGACTTATGGTCCTAGCATTGATATGTTAAACGACAGTTTAGAGCGACTGGAGAATGCTTTCGAGAATTTTGCTAAAACTGTGGAAAGCGGCGATCATAAGAAAGCCGAAGGACAGTTACAACAGTTACAGACCAGTACAAAAGGTTTGGAAGAACAGCTTGAGGCAATCCCAGAACTTTACATCCAATTAAATGAAGATTTTCCTGGTCAATTAGATGAAATTAAAAATGGCTATACGCAATTGATCAATCATAATTATGCATTTGCGGACGATGAAATTCCTAATGACATTGAAGATATTGGTTCAAAAATTAACGAAAATTTGGATACTTTGAGTAATCTAAGACTTGACGCTGTAAAGGGCAATAACGAGACAATTGCAAACCGCATAGATAATCTTTATGATTTAATGCAAACTGAAATTGATGCTCGAACCGATGTTGATGGTGGTTTTCAAACAATTGCCGAATACATTGAACACGCCGAAAAGCAAAGTCATACTTTGCTGATTGAAATCGACCGATTAGGGCAAAGTTATGTTTTGAATGGTAACGAAGATAGTCAAGCTCATGACTTAGAAGCAAAACTTCAAGATATTCGTAGTGAACATGATCAAGATGCAGAAGCAATTACAAATCAACCTGTTGTTTATTCAGAAATCTTGCAACGGATGCATGAAGAAAATGATCAACTTGATGATATTGAATCTCAACAAACTGCAATTAACGAAAGTATTCAAAAGTTGATTGAAGAAGAAAAAGATTCTCGTCGAACATTACACCAATTTGATTTGGAAATTCATGAGATCAAACGCCACATTGAAAACTTAAACTTACCAGGAATCCCTGCAAGTTATATGGATTACTTCTTTGTTGTGAGTGATGAAATTGAAAAGCTTTCTTCCAATATGAATCAAGTCAAAATCGATATGAAACAAATTGATCAACAATTGGGTATGATTGATAAAGATATGCAGTCTCTTGCCAAGAAAACAACTGAACTTACCGATAATGCCGCGTTAAGTGAAGAAATCATTCAGTATACCAACCGTTATCGTCACAGTAATGAGACGGTTGATAATGCCAGCAAACGGGCACAAAAGTTGTTTGATGAAGACCATGATTATGCACAAAGTTTAAGTGTTATTAGTCGGGCATTGGAAAGTGTTGAGCCAGGAATGGTGGATCAGTTAACTGAGAGTTATCAAAAGCAAAAAAGTACGCAGTATTAATCTTTAATTTTTTAAGTTAAAGCAACGAAAACTGATAGTTTAGTTTTCGTTGCTTTTTAATTTTGAAAGATCAATTTGTTATGGAAAAGACTGATTTTGTGATTCGGATTACAATTCTTTGTTTTTATTGATGATTTTGAGTATCATAGGTGGAGTTTGTTAATAACCTTGTTGACTATTCATAAGGTTGTTATAATTAGTAAGGAATTTTCAAGTGAAGTCCTAAGGATAGTAGGAGAATTAATAGAATGATTTATTTTGATAATAGTGCCACAACTAAAGTTGCCCCGGAGGTTTTAAAAACCTACCAAACGGTTAGTGAAAAAATTTGGGGAAATCCGTCTAGTTTGCATGCAATGGGTGAAACTGCGTTTAATTTATTGGAGCAGTCACGAAAACAGATTGCCGATTTGTTGAATGTCAAACCCCACGAAATTTTTTTCACCAGTGGTGGAACTGAAGGCGATAATTGGGTTGTTAAAGGAACAGCAATTGAGAAACGGACCTTTGGTAAACATTTAATTACAACCGCGGTTGAACATCCTGCAATTACAAATAGTATGGAACAGTTGCGACGCTTGGGTTACGATATCACTTACTTGCCCGTCGATAAAGAGGGACGGATTTCGATCAAAGATTTAGAAGCTGCTATTCGTCCGGACACAATTTTAGTATCAATTATGGCCGTAAATAATGAAATTGGAACACTGCAACCGATTAAAGAGGCGGCAGATGTTCTTAAAAAATATCCAAAGATTCATTTTCATATAGATGCGGTTCAAGGAATTGGTAAAGGTATCCAGTCCGCAATTTTTAATGATCGGGTTGATTTTGTTACTTTCTCTGGGCACAAGTTTCATGCACCACGTGGAATCGGGTTTATTTATGCTCGGGAAGGTCGCCGCATTGCACCTCTAATGACTGGTGGCGGTCAAGAAAAGAACCAACGCAGCGGTACTGAAAATTTACCTGCAATTGCAGGGATGGCGAAAGCATTACGTCTTCTTCTAAAAGACGAGCCAGCAAATGTTAAACAGCAACAAACGGTCAAAGAAACAATTTTTGATCATGTTAGCAAGTTTAAAAATGTCACCATGTTTACCCAACGCAATGATGGGTTTGCCCCCCATATTCTGTGTTTTGCGATTAATGGGGTCCGCGGTGAAACAGTTGTCCATGCGTTTGAGCGCTACAATATTTTTATTTCCACTACGAGTGCCTGTTCCTCCAAGAAACAAGTTGAATCAAGTACGCTGGCCGCAATGAAAACACCAGATGATATTGCAACAAGTGCAATTCGAGTGAGTTTAGACGCTGACAATACAGTTGCCGAAGCAGAAGAGTTTAACAAAGTGTTTGATAAACTCTATGCGGAATTTTCTAAATTAAATTAAGACAAGGAGTTACTGATATGCAGTATACGGAAATTATGGTCCGCTATGGGGAACTTTCCACAAAAGGGAAGAACCAGCGAGACTTCGTTAATCGATTAGGTGGAAACATTCGTAAAAGTCTTCATGCATTTCCAAAACTTGAAGTGCATCCAAAGCGAGACCGCACTCATGTCACTCTAAATGGGGAAGATTCTGATGCCGTTATTGAACGGTTAAAACAAGTTTTTGGTATTCAAAATTTCTCGCCATCGCTTAAGGTTGACCGGACCCTTGATGCGATTCATCAAGGTGTTTTAGAGATGATGACTGAACAATTGAAACCTGGGATGACCTTCAAGATCAATACGCGCCGGTCAGATCATAACTTTGAAATGGATACCAACGAGCTCAACGAAGAGTTGGGTGGATTTGTCCTTGATAATTTTCCTAAGGCAGTTGTCAAAATGCGAAAACCTGATTTGATTTTACGAGTTGAGGTTCGCAACAATGGCGTCTTTCTTTCAAGCGAAACTATTCAGGGTGCTGGTGGGTTACCAGTCGGCACAGCTGGTAAAGGTATGATGATGTTATCTGGTGGGATTGACTCACCAGTTGCGAGCTATTTAGGAATGAAGCGTGGCGTTGATATGGAGATGGTACATTTCTTTAGTCCACCATACACCAGTGAACAAGCGTTAGCGAAGGCTAAAGAACTTACTTCTAAGTTGGCTGCTTTTGGTGGGAGTTTACAGTTTATTCAAGTGCCGTTTACAAAAATTCAAGAAGAAATCAAAGAAAAGGTTCCTGAAGGATACTTGATGACAGTGCAACGCCGGATGATGTTAAGAATTGCCGTTGCACTTGCCAAAAAACGAGGCGGGAAGGCTATTTTTAATGGCGAGTCACTGGGCCAAGTTGCTTCTCAGACCATGGAAAGCATGGAAGCTATTAATGACGTAACTAACATGCCGATTTTGCGACCTGTAATTTCTTTAGATAAAACAGAGATTATCAAGCAAGCCGAGCAAATTGGGACATATGATCTTTCTATTTTACCTTTTGAGGACTGTTGTACTATTTTTGCACCACCAGCTCCAAAAACTCGTCCGGACACAGAGCGAACCCGTTATTATGAAAAACGAATTGATGTCGAGGGCCTAATGCAAGAAGCTTTGGATGGCATTGAAATTTCCGAAATTAAACCTGATCAAAATTTCTTGAATCAAAATGAGGATGTTTTTGCAGAATTGCTATAAATCATCAATTTTTCATTTGATTGTTGGCTTAGAATGGGTTATCTTTAGGTTAATCTTTTGATAGGTAAGTTACTGAATTTGAGGAGTGATGAATGTGGATGTTTTAAATAATGGCGAAAAGGTTTCCCTTTCTGGTAATCCCCCTGAAGTGGGTGAGCAATTACCAAAGTTCAAGTTGTTTAATGCTGAGAACCAGAAAATTAAGACCAGAGATTTAATTGGGAAACCAACATTAATCAGTACTGTTCCAGATTTAAATACCCGGGTCTGCAAGATTGAAACCAAAAAGTTTAATCAGCAAGCAGACCATTATCCATCCGTTCGTTTTGTGACTGTTTCTAACAATACAATTTCTGAACAGAAGGCATGGTGTGCGGCAGAGGGTGTTTCAAATCTTGAAGTTCTTTCTGACGAAGAGTTATCAATGGGATATGAAATGAATTTATACATTCCAAATGATGGCTTCTTAGCACGCACAATCTTCATTATTGATGCTGAGGGTAAAATTGTGTATCGCCAAATTGTGCCAGAAATTCATGATGAACCAAATTATATTGAAGCATTGGATGCTATTAAAAAATACGCAACTGAAGTTGACTAATCACTGAATGTTGGCTAAAATGCTTATATAGGCTATGAACAAGAAAAAAACATCTTAAAAAAGAGAGAAAATAAATGCTGAAAGTTTTCGCAAGATGTTTAGTAGATTGTGAGCCGTTGTTCTGAACTAACAGTAAGAATGACCGGAAATTTTTAATTCCGTTAAAAAAGAAGTAAGTGGGGTTAAAAACCCAAATTAGGTGGTACCGCGAAGCATATTCGTCCTTTTGAAGGATGGATATGCTTTTTTGTTTTATATAGAAAGGAATACTCATATGACAGAAAAAAAGGAAATGTCAACAAAATACGATCCTCATGCAGTTGAGCAGGGTCGTTATCAACAATGGTTAGATCAAGGCCTTTTTAAACCAAGTGGCGATAAAAAAGCAAAACCTTATTCAATCGTTATTCCACCGCCAAATGTAACTGGAAAATTACATTTAGGGCATGCTTGGGATACGACATTGCAAGACATATTAATTCGTCAAAAACGCATGCAAGGTTATGATACCCTATGGTTACCAGGAATGGATCATGCCGGAATTGCCACTCAGGCGAAAGTTGAAGCTAAGTTACGTGAAAAAGGAATCTCACGTTATGATTTAGGCCGTGAAAAATTTGTTAAACAAGTTTGGGAATGGAAAGATGAATATGCCGATGTTATTCATAAACAGTGGGCTAAATTGGGATTGTCATTAGACTATGCTCGAGAACGTTTCACGTTGGATGATGGTCTTTCAAAAGCGGTAAAAAAGGTCTTTGTGACCTTATATAACAAAGGCTTAATTTATCGTGGTGAATACATTATCAATTGGGATCCACAAGCTCAAACAGCACTTTCCGATATTGAAGTGATTCATAAGGATGACAAAGGTGCCTTTTACCATGTCAAGTATCCATTCGTTAATGAAGAAGACACTTTCAATGGTAATCATTACATTGAGATTGCCACAACGCGTCCAGAAACCATGATGGGTGATACTGCAGTTGCGGTTAATCCAAGTGACGAACGCTACAAAGAATTAGTTGGTAAAGAGCTTGTGTTGCCACTACAAGGGCGTCATATTCCCATTATTGCAGATCAGTATGTTGATCCTGAGTTTGGAACTGGGATGGTCAAAATCACGCCAGCACATGATCCTAATGATTTTAATGTTGGTAATCGGCATAATCTGGCCAGAATCAATACGATGAATAAAGATGCCACGATGAATGAAAATGCCGGTAAGTACGAAGGAATGGACCGGTTTGTTGCCCGTAAAGCCATGGTTAAGGATTTACAGGATCAAGGTTATTTGATCTCAATTGATCCAATCGTGCATAGTGTTGGCCATTCAGAACGAACAGGTGTCCAAGTTGAAGCTCGTTTGTCCACCCAATGGTTTGTTAAAATGAAAGATTTGGCAAACTTAGCCCTTGAAAATCAGAAATCAGATCAAAAGGTTAATTTTATTCCTGAACGATTTGAGCATACCTTTACACAGTGGATGGAAAATGCACATGATTGGGTAATCTCGCGTCAATTATGGTGGGGACATCAAATTCCAGCTTGGTACAATAAACAAACTGGAGAAACCTATGTTGGTGAAACTGCACCGAAGGATATTGAAAATTGGGAACAGGATCCCGATGTTTTGGATACTTGGTTCTCCAGTGCCTTATGGCCGTTTTCAACGATGGGCTGGCCAGATGAAGATGCACCTGACTTTAAACGCTATTTCCCGACCAGTACATTGGTAACTGGTTATGATATCATCTTCTTCTGGGTTTCACGAATGATTTTCCAGAGCCTTGAGTTTACCGGGAAACCACCATTTAAGGATGTTTTGCTTCATGGCCTGATTCGTGACGAGCAAGGACGTAAGATGAGTAAGTCCTTGGGTAACGGAATTGATCCAATGGATGTCATTAATAAATATGGAGCTGATGCGTTGCGATGGTTCTTATCACAAGGTTCAACTGCAGGTCAAGATATTCGTTTCAGCTATGACAAAATGGATGCTGCTTGGAACTTTATTAATAAGATTTGGAATGCTAGCCGTTATGTAATCATGAACCTTGGTGAAATGACACAACCAGTGCTTCCAGATCAAAGCAAATGGAATCTGACTGACAAGTGGATTTTAAGTCGATTAAACGAAACTGTGAAACAGGTTACCCACTTCTTTGATACTTATGATTTTGGAGAAGCTGGTCGTGCCCTTTACACCTTCATTTGGGATGACTTCTGTGACTGGTATATTGAAATGAGTAAGGAAATCCTGACAGGTGATGATGAAGAAGCCAAGGCCAATACGCGCAATATTTTGGCTTATGTTTTGGATCAGACCTTACGTCTTCTTCAACCGATCATGCCATTTGTCACTGAAGAACTCTGGCAAGCAATGCCCCACGAGGGTGCTTCCATTGTGACCGCAGCCTACCCAGTGGAACATGCACAACTAGCTGATAGGCAGGCTGAAAATGATATGGCACACTTGATTGATTTAATTAAGGCAGTGCGTAACATTCGGGCGGACGCTAATGCACCAATGTCAAGTTCTGTAGACCTTCTTGTGAAGACCGATAATGCAGACCTAAAGACGCTTTTTGAAACCAATCATGAGTATATTGAACGTTTCTGTCATCCAGCTAAATTTGAGATAGGTGCTGATCTTGAAATTCCCAAGTTAGCAATGTCAGCAGTTATTACAGATGCCGAAGTTTATATTCCATTAGCGGAATTAGTTGATCTAAACGACGAAGCTGATCGCCTCCAAAAGGAAGTTGATAAGTATACTGGTGAAGTTAATCGTTCGATTAAGAAGCTTGGCAACGAACGATTTGTGGCCAATGCTCCTGCTGAAGTGGTTGATAGTGAGCGTCAAAAGCAGACCGATTATGAGGCTAAATTGACAGCAACAAAACAACGACTTGAATCACTAAAAAATGCACAGTAACTAAACAAGTTTTTATGAAAAGAGACTAAACTAAAACGAGATGTTTGTTTAGTCTTTTTTCGATTTGAGGAGATGGTATTTTGACTGAAGTAAAGACCTATGAGCAAGCAGTTGCCTTTATTCATGGTCGCACCAAATTTAAAAAAATTCCCACGTTGGCTCGGATGACCAAGTTTATGGCGGCATTGGATAATCCCCAAAATAAGATTCAGGCTATCCACATCGCAGGAACGAACGGAAAAGGCTCAACCCTGACTTTTTTAAGGAGTATGTTACAAGAAACGGGTTACAAAGTCGGATCATTTACTTCACCATTTTTAACACGTTTTAACGAACGCATTAGTGTAAACGGTGAGCCTATTTCGGATGCAGAAATTCTGAGGCTGGTTCAGAAAGTATTACCAGTCATTGACGAACTAGATAAGACTTTACCTGAAGGCGGGCCAACCGAATTTGAAATCATTACTGCTATGATGTATAGCTATTTTGCTGAAGGACATGCTGACGTTGTGTTAGTTGAAGTGGGTATTGGTGGCTTATTCGATTCCACAAATGTGGTTTTGCCTGCAGTCTCGGTAATTGTGAATATTGGTTTTGATCACATGAAATTATTGGGTAATACCCTAGGTAAAATCGCGACACAAAAAGCAGGAATTATTAAAGAAAATGTGCCGACCGTTATTGGGCAATTAGGTGATGAGGCATTAGAAGTTATTATTAAAACTGCTCGCCAGCATCATAGTAGCTATTTTTGTTTTGATGAGACATATAAAGTTAATAATCGTCGTTATCAGGATTTATGGACGCAAAAATTTGACTTTGCGACGACTGATTATCATTTTAAAGATTTAAAAATTTCAATGCTAGGTAATTACCAAATCAATAATGCCAGTACCGCGTTGCAAGCTTATCTGATATTTTTAAAGCAACAAAATGTACCAGTTCTTGAGAAGAATATCAGAAGTGGGCTAGTAAAAGCTTTTTGGGCTGGTAGATTTGAAAAGGTAAATGAACAACCACTTGTGGTGTTGGATGGTGCACATAACGAACCAGCATTTGAAGAAATCACAAAGTTACTTGGGACTCATTTTAAACAGTACGATATTTATGTTGTGATTGCGATTCTTGAAGATAAGCAATATCACAAAATGATTCAGACATTGGGTGCTTTGAACAACGTGCATATTATCGCAACCACTTTTGCTGGACCTGTCAAACGCCAAGCTGCCAATTTAACAGAATTAACAACTAGTGTTGAAACGGCCAATCCAATTCAAACTGAAGAAAACTGGCAGCTAGCCATTGCTAAGGCCAGTCGCATCATGTCTAGTGACGATTTACTCCTAATTACGGGATCTTTATATTTTATTTCAGATGTTCGTAAGTTATTCGTAGAATCGTAATAGTTGTGCGTATTTTTGTTATTAGGAGAGTGAAAAGCTAATGAAAAATGATATGCAGACGACACAAATAGAAGTTGCGCGGAAACCTTTTGATGAAATGGCTCAGTATACGAATGAGGAACTTTTACAAGTTTTTTTGACTGATAAGTTACCAATCAATGAGCAACGTCAAGTACTAGCAGATTTTTGGAAATTGATTCCAGATTTATCTTTGTTTTCACTGTTATATAATCCAGAAAAAAAGCAAATATTTGCTGATTATCCTGAACTAAATCGTCAATTTTTGGCGTGTGTAGAATTAGGTCGCCGTATTGAGTTAGCACCACAAAAAATTATTGGTGAAATTTTTGGGAGTCGTCAAATTGGAGAACGGCTGATTCACATGCAAAGACGATACCGGCAGGAGAGACTAACGTTGCTTTGTTTAAACACAAAAAATAAAATTGTGTTTGAAAAAATGATTTTTAAAGGCAGTTTGAATTCTGCAACCGTGCATCCACGGGAAATCTTTTTTGAAGCATTGCGGGTGGGTGCTAATAAAATTATGGTGACTCACAATCATCCAAGCGGGGATGTCAGTCCCTCTCAGCAGGATATTCAGTTTACCAAACGGTTAAAAGATTGTGGTATTTTGATGGGTATTGAGGTGTTAGATCATATTATTACAGGAAGCATGACATACTATAGTTTTGCGGAGCAGCATCTCATTTGATTAAACTAAAGGTTGAAAGTATCAAAATTACTTCAATAACTAGTATTAAATGACTTGGTTCAAAATCAGCAATTCACTTGCCGTCTTGAACGTTTTCGTATTAAGTAACAAGATAAGTTTTTGTAGTTTCAACCTTTAGTGATTAAATATTAAGGTGCGTTTAATGGTGGCCAACAAGCATGTAATGGCATTTTTTTCTGTGGTATAATACAAACTGTGTCTGAGCAAGAATAGATATTGTTGTGATATAAAAAATTTCCGGAGGGTCTACCATGCAAAAGTTTTTTTCAAATCGAAAGTTAGTGATTGCTGTAATCTGTGTGATTATCGCAGTTGGATTAGTGACCCTATCGGTAACGACCCGGAAAAAGTCTACCACCCCAGTCATACAAAAGGTTGGTAATGATGCTGTTGGTGTGGTTGATCGCGTAGTGGCTTATCCGATGAATGCAATTCGAAATACTTCACAAGCGTTGAATTCAATTATCAATACGTATCAAGAAAATGAACGCTTAAAGAGCAAAGTCGATAATTTGGAATCTGTTCGTGCACGGGATCAGGCCCTAAAACAAGAAAATAAACAGTTAAAACAACAAGTTAGTTTAAAAAAGAGCATGACCGATTATAATTTAGTCACCGCAACCGTAATTTCTCGTGCACCTTCTTCTTGGCAAAACATTGTGGTTATCAATAAAGGAACTGCTTCAGGTATCAAAAAAAATGAGTCGGTAGTTGCTGGTCAAGGGCTTATCGGACGTGTCATTGAAGCTAGTTATACCATAAGTAAGGTCGAATTAATTAGTGATAGTAGTGATTCCGCCAATCGGTTCGCCATTCAAGTACAGGATGAAAATGGGACAACAATTAATGGGATTGTCACTAGTTTTGATCGTAGTAACAATGAAATTGTAATGGGACAGGTAACATCTAAGTCAAAAATCACGAAGGGGTCATTAGTGACAACTTCTGGGCTTGGTGGTGTCACGCCTAAGGGGCTGTATGTAGGAAAAGTTGTAGCTACTAAAGAAGACTCCAGTGGCTTAGCTACAGAAGTGTACATCAAGCCAGCAGCGGATATGAGCAGTATTAATGTGGTTTCAGTTGCTGCACTTAAATAGTCAGTTTGGGAGGATGTTATAAATGTTACAAAGTGCTAAATTAAAATTTATTTTCCCAATTGGCTTTTTCCTCGCATTGTTCTTAGACGGTTCAATCAATTTAATTTTTTCAGGTTCGTTATTTGCATATCCCTATTCAATGGTGAGCAATCTGACAATCTTATGGATGATTTTGGCCATTTTTTTCGAAGGTGAGACGAAATTGCCAATTGCTACTTGGGCAGCTGGCGTTGGCCTTGTGTTTGACTGGTTTTACACCGGTGTTTTCGGGGTCAATATGTTTATTCTGCCAGTAATTGTGATTATTACACAGTGGGTCAAAGTTTTCTTTAAACCGACGTTTTTATCAATCTTACTAACGTTTTTCTTAGCCTTAACGCTATATGAGAGTGCGTTTTATATCGTTTTTGAAATCGTACATTATACAAGCATTACGTCACCAGAATTTGTTGCCTATAATCTGGCACCAACATTAGCCTTAAATTTATGTTTCTTTGTCATTTTATATTTGCCGATCAAAAGTCTTTTCCGGCATACGCGGGGAGCAAACTTTAGAAGTATTGATTAAAAAGTACTTGACGTTGATTAGAAAATGAACTATATTCAATACAATATTTAAAAACAATGAACGGAAGAGTAGAACTAGGAATCAGTTCAGAGAGCTTTAAATGGTGAGATTAAGGCATGTACCTAGTTCGAAACACATCTGCGAGTTTACTTCTTGAGAAAACTAGAGAAGTACGGGTGATCGTTATCTCATAGAGTTGTAACTTATAACTTGTTGAGCTGATAATTGTGAGATTATCAGAAACATGAGGTGGAACCACGTTGATGCGTCCTCTTGGGTATTTTTACCCAAGGGGATTTTTTTGTTATAAGCACAACTCACTGAGGTAATTGTTGTGAAGCAATTACAAACAGGGGTGGAACCGCGCTTACTCGTCCTCTTGAATTATTTTTTATAGTTCAAGAGGACTTTTTTTATAAATTATTGGAGGGGATCACAATGTTGTCATTAAATTATATATCGCAAATTTTGCCATCTTTATTGGCTGGTACCACGATGACGTTAAAAATATTTTGTTGGACGTTGATTGGCGCGTTGCCACTAGGAATGATTTTTGGTTTAGGCTTGGTATCTAAAATTAAATTGGTAAAATATATTTTAAATTTTTTTGTTTGGCTGATGCGAGGAACGCCACTGTTATTGCAATTAATCTTCGTTTTTTATGGTTTGCCAATTGTAGGAATTGTCTTTCAAAGGTACGACGCGGCATTGTTTGCCTTTATTCTTAATTACTCCGCATATTTTGCCGAAATATTTCGTGGGGGGCTTCAATCGGTTGATCGTGGACAATACGAAGCCGCGAAGGTCCTACGGTTATCTTATTGGCAAACCATCCGCAAAATTGTGATCCCACAAGTAGCCAAAATTGTGTTGCCATCGATTGGAAATGAAGTTATCAACTTAGTTAAGGATTCTTCATTAGTTTATGTTATCGGAATTGGTGACCTCCTTCGGGCCGGAAATGTGGCTTCTGCGCGTGACGTTACCTTAATTCCGTTACTCTTAGTAGGTGTTATCTATTTACTTTTGACGGCGGTTTGTACTTATGTATTACGGCAAGTTGAAAAGCACTACGCATATTGGCGTTAGGGGGTAGAACAATGTTAAAAATTAATAATTTAACAAAAAAATTTAATGACAGAACTATTATTGATAACCTTTCATTTGAAGTTGAAGACAGCGAAATCTTAACAATTGTTGGCCCCTCTGGAGCTGGTAAAACAACTTTACTTCGTTGTATCAGCGGATTGGAACCAGTTGATAAAGGTGAATTTTATTTAAACAATAAAAAATTTAGTCCATACGAAGATACGGGTAGCGAAAGTGTGATTGGTGTTGTTTTTCAGGATTATCAATTATTTCCCAATTTGACTGTACTAGACAACGTTACGTTGGCTCCGCAAATGGTACTAAAGCAAAGTGGTGCAATTGCCAAACAGAAGGCACTGGAACGCCTATCGCGTTTGCAACTGAATGGAAAAGAAAATTTATATCCGTATCAACTTTCCGGGGGTCAAAAACAGCGAGTTGCTATTGCAAGGGCGCTTGCTATGCAGCCAAAAATTCTTTGTTATGACGAACCAACATCAGCCCTTGATCCGGAACTACGGGGAGAAGTAAGTAATATCATTAAAGGATTAAAGCAAGACGGCATGACCCAGATCGTGGTTACGCATGATATGGATTTTGCAAATGAAGTTGCCGATAAACAGCTTCACGTTGTGCCAGTTAAGTAAATTGGGGAGGTACAAGCAATGAAAAAAAAGTTAAAAATAATATGTTTGACATTAGCAATTTGTTTGTTAATTCTTCCCAGCTTAAGTGGCTGTGAAAATGAAACGAAGCGGGCAAATACGACCGATTATTGGTCAACAATTAAAAAACGGGGAAAAGTTATTGTGGGATTGGACGATAGTTTTGTACCCATGGGATTTCGTAAGAAAAATGGACAATTAACAGGTTATGATATTGACCTTGCCAAAGCGGTATTTAAGTTATACGGCATCAAAGTAGATTTTCAAAGCATTGATTGGTCAATGAATACTACTGAATTACGAAATAGAACCATTGACCTAATTTGGAACGGTTTTACGATAACGCCAGAACGAGAAAAAGTAGTTAGTTTTAGTCACACTTACTTAGCTAATGAGCAAGTTTTGGTAAGTAAAAAATCACAAAATGTAACGAGCTTTAAAAAAATGACTGGGAAAACGTTGGGCGTGCAAAGTGGTTCGTCTGGGGCTCAGGACGTAGATCGTCAACCCAATTTGTTAAAAAATCAAATTAAAGATAAAACACCTGTTTTATATGACTCATTTAATGATGCTTTCATTGATTTGAACGCAAATCGAATTCAAGGGTTATTGATTGATAGTGTGTACGCTGGCTATTATATTAAACATGAAAGCGATCCTCAGTCTTATCGTGAAATCCAAGGCAAATTCCCTAAAGAGCAATTTGCAGTAGGAATGCGAAAGGGCGATAAAACATTACAAAAGAAAATTAATCATGGATTGTATGTGTTATATAAGAATGGAACTTTGAAAAAAATTAATGAAAAATGGTTTGGTAATACAGCAAAGGTTGTTGCTCAGCCAAAAAGTTAACTTTTCTAAAATAATATTGATTTGCATTGAAAAGATAGAAACGCTATTCTAATGTGGATTGGTATTATTTTTTATGTATCAAAATACGTTAAATGATGAGGTTATTTCGTGCAAATTCAAATTAAACCAGGAGTCACTTTAACAGTGATTCCTGTTTCACAGTTCAAAAATACGCAAGTTTCCGTTCATTTTTTAGAAAACGCATCAAAAAAAGAAACAAGCTATCGGTCATTATTAGCCAATATTTTAGAAACAAGTTCGCAAAAATATAGAAATCAAATTTTAGTTTCACAAAAATTGTCGCAGTTATATGGCGCAGGTTTTGGCACCAGTTTGATGCGTAAACAAAATGTGCATGATCTTATGTTTTCACTCGCGTTACCCAATGATCACTATTTGGCTAGCTCCGAACATGTGCTGGATCAAGGACTGGCCTTTTTACAAGAGATGATTTTTAATCCACTGACAGAAAATCGTCAGTTTCATGGGCAAACTTACCAACGTCAGCAAAGAAATTTAGTGGCTTACATTGATGCTTTAAAAGATGATAAGCAATCATATGCGGCATTGCAACTGCAACAATTATATTTTGGGGCGGAGGATATTCAGAGTGTGCCAACATTTGGAGATGCAAAACAAATTGCTGAAATTCCAAATCAGGCTCTTTTTGAGTATTATCAAAAAGTATTAGCCCAGGATCGAGTAGAAATTTTTGTGGTTGGCGATGTGGTTGCCACTCAAGTTCAAGAAATCATTCAAAAGTGGCCTTTAAGTGAACGTACCAATAATCATACTGACATTACACGGTTAAATTTAGCAAGAAAAGAAATTCAGCAAAAAACTGAAGAACAAATGATTGTACAATCAAAATTAGATTTGGCGTATCAATTTCCAACGAATTTTCGGGATGAAACTTACTATGCTGGGATTGTTTTCAACGCTCTTTTTGGCGGGTCACCGCTGTCCAAATTATTTTTAAATGTGCGTGAAAAGGCTAGTTTGGCCTACTATGCAACAAGCAATGTGGATGTTTTTAATGGTCTAATGGTGGTGCAAACTGGGATTAATGCACAAGATAAGGATCGTGTCTTAACCATTATCGATCAGCAATTAAAGGACATTCAAAATAATGATTTTTCAGATGATCATCTCGCCCAGATTAAAACGGGATTAATCTCAAATTATATTGGGTCCTTAGATGCTGAAAGATCATACACGAGCCGCGCACTGACTAATCGATTAGTTGGTAGCCAGACAACGACTAACGAATGGGTTAAAGCAATTCAAAATGTTTCACGTTTGGAAATCGTTACGGTGGCCAATCAAGTTCAGTTACAAGCCATTTATTTCTTGAGTTCGGGGGCCAAAAAACATGCATAAGCGACTATATCAACAATTTAACGAAACATTATATTCAGAAACTTTAACAAACGGGTTACAAGTTAATATTTTGCCAAAAAAAGATTTCCACAAAACTTATGCTACTTTTTCAACCAATTTTGGTTCAATCGATCGGACTTTTATTCCGCAAGGACAAAGAGAGTATGTGGCTCAGCCGGCCGGGATTGCCCATTTCTTAGAACATAAAATGTTTGATAAGAAAGGATATGATGCTTTTGATTTGTTTGGTGAATACGGTGCAGATTCTAATGCTTTTACCAGTTTTACTAAGACCAGCTATTTATTTTCTGCCACCCAAAATATTCACGAAAATATAGATATTCTTCTTGATTTTGTTCAAGAACCTTATTTCACAGAGGCATCTGTTGAAAAAGAAAAAGGCATTATTGGACAAGAAATTCAAATGTATAATGATGATCCTGATTGGAAACTCTATATGGGTATTTTAGGAAATTTATATCCCCATCATCCCGTGCATTTGGATATTGCGGGCACTGTTAATTCAATTGCCCAAATTACTGCCGATGACTTGTATGCGGCCTACAATACTTTTTATAATCCAGCCAATATGGACCTCTTTGTGGTTGGTAATGTTGACCCGGATAAGACGCTAGGCTGGATTAAAGAAAATCAAAATAAAAAGAATTTCGAAAAGTTTACTGAACCCCAAGTAAAATTACCTAATCAAGAAGCCGATTTTGACGATATAATAAAACATCAGGTTGTGAGCATGGATATTAATCGGCCAAAAAGTATTGTGGGACTAAAAGGGTTAGATGATGTTCCGGTGGGACGAGCAGGATTAGCCTATCGTTTGAAAGCTAATTTATTGCTCTACTTATTGTTTGGTGAATCTTCTGAGCAATATCTGAAACTGTATGATCAGGGTGTGATTGATGATACGTTTTCATATGACTTTGATATGGAACGGTCTTTCCATTATGCAAGCTTTAGTGGTGATACTGATCAACCAGAAAAGTTCCAGGAGGCGATTAAAGCCGTTTTGAGCCATACCGAACAGATACTACCTCAACTGGGATCTCAATTTCAACTGGCCAAAAAAGAAATGATGGGTCGCTTACTACAGAGGATGGATTCGGTAGAAGCAATTGCCAACAGTTATGAGGCCCAATTTGATCAAGCAACTGTATTTGATCAGGCGGCAATTTATGAAACGATGACTTTAGATGATTTGCTGTTGCTTTCCCATAACTTTCTTGACTTAAAAGGCTTTAGCACCTTTCAAATTCAACCATCGAAAGGGACTCAATTATGAAGCATGCATTAATTCTTGGCGCATCAGGTGATATTGGTAGTGCGATTGCTAAACAATTGGCTGCAAAGGGGTGGTCACTATATTTACACTACAATCAAAATAAAGTCGTTGTTCAGCAACTAATTCACCAGTTTATTAAGGCATACCCTCATCAAGAATTTTTTGGCGTTGCGTTTGATATGCAGACAAAAGAAAACTTGCCTGTTTTTTTGCAATCTATTTTTGAACTAGATGCTTTGATTTTTGCACAGGGCACCACCGACTATCATCTATTAACTGAAACTTCGGTGGAAGACCTTCAGAAAATGTGGATGATGCAAGTTGCGTTACCTATTGAAATGATAAAAGCTTTCCAATCTAAATTAGCCCATTCAAATAACGGCAGAATTATTTTTATCGGTTCCGTTTATGGTGGCTTCGGAAGCGCAATGGAAGTTGCATACAGCACGGTGAAGGGAGCTCAAACAGCTTTTGCTAATGCCTATGCAAAAGAAGTTGGAACTCTGGGTATCACAGTTAATGTTGTGGCTCCGGGTGCTGTAGATACCCAAATGAATCGTGTTTTTTCTAAAGAGGATCATCAAAAGATTGCAGCTGAGATTCCTGTTGGCAGATTTGCTAAAGCTGATGAAATTGCTTATTGGGCAGTTCAGTTGGCAGACGACCAGGCTGGCTATATGACGGGTCAAACAATTTATGTTGATGGTGGCTGGTTAAAATAATTTGTGATGCCGGAAAACGATTCTTAATATGCTATACTAGTAGCGGACTAATTTAATAGTGGGTGAAAAGCGATGAGTGAAAGACAAAATAAGGAGATTGGTAAGCAACTCCAAGATGCACGATTAGATCAAGGCTTAACGATCGATTATATTCAAGAAAAAACAAAAATTCAAAAGCGATATTTAATGGCAATTGAAGCGGGACAAATGAATGATTTGCCCGGTGACTACTATGTAAAATCGTTTGTGAGTCAATATGCGGCGGTGGTTGGTCTAGATGCTCATAAGCTATTAGCAGGTGGTTTGCAAGCATCTAAAGAAGCTGAAACACGTGCCAAAAGCTTTGCAACCGGTCCGTTACCTTCTAGAACAACGCAACATAAACAAGTGGAAAAAGAAAGTGAATTTTCTAGACGATATGGTAAGTACATGGCATATGTGCCAACCGTTGTGGTCGTTGTGATTGTGGTTGTTGTTCTTGGCACTATTTGGGGAATGAGCCACGCAAATAATTCTAGTCAGCCCCATTTAAATAGCAGTAGAGTTAGTGTGACGAATGAGGCAAGTAGTACAAAGAAGAAAAAAGATTCCAGTTCAAGCGAATCTTCAAGCTCCTCTTCCAAGGCTGAATCACAAAAGATTAGTCAAGTTGGCAGTTCAACTACAGAATACACCCTTAAAAATGCGCCTAAAAGTGGTTCCAAGTTAACCTTCAAGGCAGGCACAAGTAATGCTTGGATTTCAGTATCAAGTGATGGGACACAGAGCTGGTCTTCCACCTTACAAACAGGAACTTCACATACTGAAAAGATTGCTAAAGGAGTATCAAAAGTGACTATCACAATGGGAAATGCACCTCAAACAACGATTACTGTAAATGGTAAGAGTTTTGATTTTAACCCTCAAAAAGATACGACCCAAACAAAGACAATCACTTTAACTATTGATGACTAATTAGGAGGGAAATCCTTGAACTTACCAAATAAATTAACGGTATTCCGCATTATTTTGATTCCAATTTTTATTATTATTATGGTCATTCCTTATACGTGGGGAACGGTGACCTGGTTAGGCACCTCGATTGCTGTCACTAAAGTTTTGGCAGCAATTATCTTTGCTATCGCTTCCCTTACGGATTTGGCGGATGGAAAAATTGCCCGTCATAATCATTTAGTGACCAATTTTGGTAAATTTGCTGATCCACTGGCCGATAAAATGTTAGTTATGTCGGCTTTCATTATTTTGGTTTCATTAGGCAAGGCCCCAGCTTGGGTCATTGCAATTATTGTTTGTCGTGAACTGGCAGTTACAGGATTACGGTTACTAATTGTGGAGAACAATGGTCAGGTTATGGCGGCGGCAATGCCTGGAAAAATAAAGACAACATCACAGATGCTAGCCATTATTTTATTAATTTTAAACAATGTATTGTTTGCAGCTATCCATATTCCAATGGCTGCCATCATGTTATATATTTGCCTGTTCTTTACAATTTATTCAGGAATTGATTATTTTGTTCAAAATAGGGATGTTTTTGCAGATGGATTTAAGTAGGAAAGCGAAGTGAGTTTGGTTCTTATACTAACCAAGCTCTTTTTTAATTTAAAAAAATATTTTGAAAGAAAAGCGTATTTGAAAGTGGGAGGTAAACTTTGAAGGCAGAATTAATTGCAGTTGGAACAGAAATTTTACTTGGTGAAATTACGGACACAAATACACCATTTATAGCACGTGAGTTGGCGAATCTTGGCATTGATGTGTATTTTCAATCCACAGTTGGCGATAATCCTGAACGGTTAAAAGAAACGCTAAAACTGGCTGCCAGACGAAGTGATTTAATTATTCTGTCAGGTGGCTTGGGACCTACAGAAGATGATCTTACCAAACAAACAGTTGCTAAGTTTTTGAATCGTGAACTGATTTTTGACAAATCTGCGATGACAAAAATTGAACAGTACTTTGCTGAAACAAAACGAACAATGACAGAAAACAATCGTTTACAGGCGATGTATCTCAAGGGGGCACTACCATTAAGTAATCGAACCGGTTTTGCGGTCGGTATTTTTGATCAAGAAAAAACGGGACCAGACTTTTTATTGTTGCCAGGTCCACCAAGTGAGTTAGAGCCCATGGTATCGGAACAAGTCATCCCGCTCCTTAAAGAAACATACCTTAGTGACCATGTTCTCCGATCACGAATGTTGCGATTCTTTGGTATCGGTGAATCTCAGTTAACAACTCAGTTAGCAAATCTAATCGCAACTCAATCCAATCCCACAATTGCCCCCTATGCAAAGCAAAATGAAGTGACTTTACGTTTAACTGCTTGGTCTAAAACGAATTCTGAGGCTCAGCAGGGGCTTGATGAATGTGAGAAACAGATTCAAGCACAGGTTGGTGAGTATTTTTATGGATATGGGGAGCATAACTCTTTAGCCCAAGTTTTGGCAACCAAATTAAGTTCAATGAACCAAAATATTGCGATCGTTGAAGGCTACACTGGTGGTTTATTTTTATCAACTCTTAATGCGGTCAAGGCCGATCATAACATAGTGAGTGGTGGAATTGTACTTGGTACTAACGAACGTCAAATCCAACAATTTGTTGATATAAAAGGCGATTTTAAATCACGAGTGGTCACGGAACAATTGGCTACTCAAGTCAAGCATGAAACTGGCAGTGATCTTGGCATCGCAATTTCGCAGCCACATATCGAATCGACATCAACTGATGACCACAAGGGTAACGTTTGGATAGTGATTGTTGATCGCACCAACACGATAACAACAAAAAGGTATGAATTTTCAACAATTCGTCCGTTCGTTAAACAAAGAGTTGTGATGAGCGCTTTGCAAGCCATTAATAAAATTTTAAAATAATGCGAACTTTTGTTCGTTTTTGCTTGCTTTTTTAGAAAATAATCAGTATCATTATGACTGTTAGATATTCCCGTTAAGGAGGAAACAATTTGGCTGATGAACAACGAAAAGCAGCTTTAAATGCTGCATTAAAAAAAATTGAGAAAAATTTTGGAAAAGGTTCCATTATGCGAATGGGTGATGCTGCCCAAACTCAAATTTCAACGATTTCTACTGGATCCTTAGCACTAGATGATGCATTGGGTGTTGGTGGTTATCCGCGTGGACGAATCGTAGAAGTTTATGGACCTGAAAGCTCTGGTAAAACTACGGTTGCGCTTCACGCTGTTGCTCAAGTTCAAAAAGAAGGCGGCACAGCAGCTTATATTGATGCAGAAAATGCATTAGACCCTGTCTATGCTGAACACTTAGGGGTTAACATTGATGATTTATTGCTATCTCAACCAGATACTGGTGAAGAAGGTTTGGAAATTACAGATGCATTAGTTTCTAGTGGTGCAGTTGATTTAGTGGTTGTTGACTCAGTTGCGGCTTTGGTTCCTCGTGCCGAAATTGAAGGCGAGATGGGGGATGCCCACGTTGGATTGCAGGCGCGTTTGATGTCACAAGCATTACGTAAACTATCCGGATCAATTAATAAAACCAAAACGATTGCAATTTTTATTAATCAAATTCGGGAAAAAGTTGGAGTTATGTTTGGTAATCCTGAAACAACACCTGGTGGTCGTGCATTGAAGTTTTATGCAACTATTCGATTAGAAGTACGACGGGCGGAACAGATTAAGGATGGTACCGATATTATTGGGAACCGTGTTCGAATTAAAGTAGTCAAGAACAAGGTAGCACCACCATTTAAACGTGCAGAAGTTGATATTATGTATGGACATGGTATTTCTCAGACTGGTGAAATTATTGATATGGCTGTCGAGAAAGACATTGTTAATAAGAGTGGTTCTTGGTATTCATACGGTGATGAACGCATTGGTCAGGGCCGTGAGAATGCAAAGCAATATTTGGAAGACAATCCAGAAAAACGCGAAGAAATTTACAAGAAGGTTCGTGCAGCCTACAATATGGATCCAGAAGCAGAGGCTGTAAAGGATAAGGATAAAGAAAAAAAGGATCCTTCCGAGTTGGATTTGGAAGTTTCAGATAAAAAATAGAGATGATGGCTGGAAAGATAACTTTTCCGGCTATTTTTCTGTCCACTGTTATGACACAGAAAAAGATAAGGAGAAATTAGTTTTAAAAAATGCGGTTAATGAATGGTCTAGCACTAAAAGTGTGCGTTATTCTAAATTGTGTGTGGAATTTAAACATTTTTTTTGACTTTTCAACTTAAAAATTTCTTAAATTTCAATAAACTCTCTAGCAATATGAAAATATAAATTTTGAGATAGCTTGATTAAACAGTATTGAGAATGCTAAACTAGGTATTGTGTGAATAATCAAAATAACATCATAAAAATCGGTTAGAAATTAACCAACTATTGATGATTCGGAGGTGGAAACATGCCTGTTTTCAATATAATCCTCGCAATCATCGCTATTGTTGTTGGCTATATCATTGGGTATTACGCGCATAAACTCATTCAGGAGAAAAATGTACGTGATGCTAAAGATACAGCTAGTGGTATTTTAGAAAATGCTAAGAAACAAGCGGCAACCGAAAAAAGGGAAGCTCTTTTAGAGGCTAAAGACGAAAGTCATCGCTACCGAACTCAAGTAGAAAACGAGCTTAAGCAAAGAAGAGCTGAGGCTCAAAAGCAAGAAGAACGTTTGCTACAACGAGAAGAAGCATTGGACCACAAAGATAATGCTTTCGAAAAACGTGAAGATAGTTTAGAACGCAAAGAAGAAAAGTTAAGTTCTGAACAAAAACGGATTGACGAACAACAACAAGAGGCATCCTCATTAGTTACAAAACGAACGGAAGAATTAGAACGAGTTGCGGCTATGTCGCAAGAAGACGCACAGACTTTGATTTTGAACGAGGTTCGGGATGGTTTGGCAGATGAACGTGCTAAAATGATTCGCGAAAGTGAAGAAAAAGCACAAGTTGATGCCAATAAAGTTGCTAAGGATTTAATTGCCCAAGCAATTGAACGAAGTGCTGCAGATGTGGCTACGGAGTCAACAGTGACCGTTGTGAACTTACCGAGTGACGACATGAAGGGTCGAATTATTGGCCGTGAAGGAAGAAATATTCGAACCTTGGAAACACTGACTGGTATTGATTTAATTATCGATGATACACCAGAGGCAGTTGTTCTAAGTGGATTTGATCCAATTCGTCGTGAAATTGCCAAAATGGCATTAGAGCGATTGATACAAGACGGTCGAATCCATCCGGCTCGCATTGAAGAAATGGTTGAAAAGGCTCGCAAGGACATGGATGATAAGATCCGTGAAGTTGGTGAGCAAACTATTTTTGATCTTGGAATTCATTCCATGAATCCTGAATTGATTAAATTAGTCGGTAGATTGAAGTTCAGAACAAGTTATGGGCAGAATGTTTTGGATCATTCCGTTGAGGTTGCTAAATTAACTGGTATATTAGCGGCTGAATTAGGTGAGGATGTTACGTTAGCTAAACGCGCAGGATTATTACACGATATTGGTAAAGCGGTTGATCATGAGGTTGAGGGTTCTCATGTGGCAATCGGTGTTGAATTTGCAAAGAAGTATAAAGAGAGCCCAGTAGTTATCAACGCAATTGCTTCTCATCATGGTGATGTGGGAGCAGAATACGTAACTTCAGTATTGGTTGCAGCTGCAGATTCTATTTCCGCAGCACGACCAGGTGCACGAAGTGATTCTCTTGAGAATTATATTCATCGACTTGAAAAATTGGAAAATCTGGCTAATAGTTTTAAAGGGGTCAAGAAGAGTTATGCAATTCAAGCAGGTCGAGAGATTCGCGTGATTGTAAAGCCTTCTAAGGTTTCTGACTTACAAGCAACTACTTTGACACATGATATTCGCAGTGCCATTGAAAAACAGCTAGAATATTCAGGAAAAGTTAAGGTCACCGTAATTCGAGAAGTACGCGCAGTGAACTATGCAAAATAAATTTAATTTTAAAAAGTTTGGAACGCAAAAGTTTCCAGACTTTTTTGTTTTCGTTTTCAAAAATTAATCACCTGAACTTGCGAGAATGAGAAAAGTCCGTTTTGAAGAGTAGGAACTCTAAAATTAAAATGTTAAAATGGAACATAAAGTTTTCTAATTTAAATGTGAAATGATCGTGAAGTAGAAAGTAGGAGAGAGTTTGCCACAAAAAACTAGTGATACGCCAATGATGCAACAATATATGGCGATTAAAAAAGATTATCCGGATGCCTTTCTGTTTTACAGGATTGGCGATTTTTATGAACTCTTCTATGATGATGCGATTAAAGGGGCCCAAATTTTGGAACTCACGCTGACTTCGAGAAGTCATAATGCTACTGATCCCATTCCGATGTGTGGAATGCCACACCATGCTGTTCAAAATTACGTGGATATTTTAATTGAAAAGGGCTATAAGGTTGCTATTTGCGAGCAGATGGAAGATCCTCGTTTAGCAAAAGGTATGGTCAAGCGAGAAGTGATTCAATTGATCACACCTGGAACAGTTACGGACTCCAATGTGAACGAAGCCAAATCCAATAACTATTTGACCGCTCTGACCACTGATGATACCAAACTGTTTGGTTTTGCTTATACTGATTTATCGACGGGTGAATTAAAAACAAGTCATTTGGATTCCCTCGAAGCAGTTATAAACGAAGTAGTAAATCTGCGATCTAAAGAAATTGTGGTAGACCAGTCAATTGATGAACGTATTCAAGATTCATTTAAAAAACTGAATATTATGGTATCGCATCAAAATAAAATTGAAGTTAAAGCTGAACTTAGTTATTTGACGCAAAGTCTGACTGAAAAGCTTGAGAAAAGTACCGTTGAAACGTTGCTCACGTATATTACAGTGACGCAGAAGCGGAGCCTGGCGCATTTACAAAAGGCGGTCGCCTATGAGCCTTCTTATTATTTGAGAATGGATCACTATTCTAAATATAATTTGGAATTGACCCGTTCAATTCGTTCCGGTAAAAAACAAGGTACGCTTTTATGGCTACTGGATGAAACACGAACGGCGATGGGAGGTAGGCTTTTAAAGCAGTGGCTTGATCGACCTTTGATTCAAAAAAAGCAAATTGAGGATCGTCAAATCAAAGTGGCTGAATTGTTAGACCATTACTTTGAAAGAAGCAACCTTCAAGATGAATTGGTTAAGGTCTATGATTTAGAGCGACTTGCTGGTCGGGTGGCGTTTGGCAGTGTTAATGGTCGGGATTTAATTCAGTTGAAGACGTCGTTGCGACAAATCCCTAAAATTCAACATGTATTATCCGACTTAGATGACAAAGTATTTGGAGAAATGCTTGCTAAATTAGATCCAGTGGATGACATTGCCGATTTGATTGAACGCTCAATTGTGGACGAACCGCCCATTTCAGTTACTGAAGGTAACGTCATTAAAGATGGCTATAACGCGCAATTGGACAAGTATCGAGATGCCATGACCAATGGTAAAAAGTGGATGGCTGAATTAGAAGCTTCCGAACGAAAAGCCACAGGAATCCGAAATCTGAAAGTCGGGTATAACAAGGTATTCGGCTATTATATTGAAATCACAAAGACTAATTTAGGTAACGTTCCAGAGGGGCGCTATGAACGCAAACAGACTTTAACAAATGCCGAACGGTTTATCACCCCAGCGCTAAAAGAAAAAGAAAGTCTAATTCTAGAAGCAGAAGACAAATCAACAACGCTTGAATATGAATTGTTTACCAAAATTCGTGAACAAATTAAACAAGTGATTGACCGGCTACAAAAATTGGCCAAACAGGTTGCCACATTGGATGTGCTCCAGAGTTTTGCGGTGGTTAGTGAAAACTATCACTTTATTAAACCAACCTTAACCAAAAACCATAGTATTGATATTGTTGGTGGTCGGCATCCTGTTGTTGAAAAAGTAATGGGTCGGCAAAGTTATGTGCCTAATGATGTTAAAATGGCAGACAATGTTGATATTTTATTGATTACAGGACCAAATATGTCCGGGAAAAGTACGTATATGCGTCAATTAGCTTTGACAGTCGTTTTAGCACAAATGGGATGTTTTGTTCCAGCAGAATCAGCGACATTACCAATTTTTGATCAAATCTTTACGCGAATCGGGGCTGCCGATGACTTAATTGCGGGTCAAAGTACCTTTATGGTGGAAATGCAAGAGGCTAATCGAGCCATCCAAAACGCAACTCCACAGAGTTTGATTTTGTTTGATGAAATTGGCCGTGGAACAGCGACCTATGATGGAATGGCGTTGGCACAGGCTATTATTGAATTTGTGCATAATCATGTGCATGCTAAAACACTTTTTTCAACGCATTATCATGAACTAACCGTTTTGGATCAGACTTTAACCAAGCTCAAAAATGTCCATGTTGGCGCTGTTGAAAAGGACGGGGACTTAGTTTTTTTGCATAAAATGGAAGACGGTCCTGCCGACAAGTCTTACGGAATCCATGTGGCTAAACTGGCAGGGATGCCTGAAGAATTGTTAGGACGCGCCGATAAGATTTTGAAACGCTTAGAGATTAAAAATAAAGATACGGATCAAACACTTGTTAATGCAGAAATTAAGTCAAAAAAAGTAGAAGAACCTGCAGAAGATGTTCAAGAAAAGCAGAATCATAAGACTAGTGAAGTCGATGAACAGTTAGCATTATTTCAAACGGAACCAGCTAATCCGCAAGGTGAGGAAGTTCTCGCCCAAATTCGAAATTCTAATTTGATGTCTATGACACCAATGGATGTAATGAACCAGTTATATAAATGGCAAAAGAAATTAGGTAACAAATAGAAAGCTGAGATAAAATGGCAAAAATTCATGAACTTTCTGATGTTCTTGCTGATCAAATCGCCGCTGGAGAGGTAGTTGAACGTCCTGCTTCAGTAGTTAAAGAATTAGTTGAAAATGCAATTGATGCAAACAGTACCCAGATCGATATACTTGTAGAGCAAGCTGGATTAAAATCAATTGAAATTGTGGATAATGGGGATGGCATTGCATCTGATGACGTGTCGATGGCGTTTGAACGACATGCTACCAGTAAAATTAGTACCCGTGAGGATCTATTCAAAGTGCGTTCACTCGGATTTCGGGGCGAAGCCTTACCTAGTATCGCTTCAGTTGCTGATGTCATTTTACAGACGTCAACCGGGCACGATACTGGTACCCAGATTCATATTAAAGGTGGCAAGCTCGTTGATAAGACATTGTCGGCATTGAGGAAAGGAACTGATATTAGTGTTCAGGACTTGTTTTTCAATACACCGGCGCGCTTGAAGTATATGAAGTCTCCTCAAACTGAGCTTGCAAACATTACTGATATCGTGAATCGTTTAGCGTTAAGTTATCCACAAATCGCTTTTACCTTAAACCATGATGGTCGAGAATTATTACGGACATCAGGGCGGGGTAATTTACAGCAAGTCATTGCCGGAATTTATGGTGTCCAAAATGCCCGCAAAATGGTGAAATTTAGTGCGGAAGATGTGGACTTTGAGATTTCAGGGTATACAAGTTTGCCTGAGTTTACACGGGCCTCTCGGCAATATATATCCGTGCTGATTAACGGGCGCTATGTGAAAAATTTTCAGGTAAATAAAGCAATAATTGAGGGTTACGGATCTAAATTGATGGTTGGCAGGTATCCAGTTGCTGTGTTAAACATTAAAATGGATCCATTGTTGGTTGATGTGAATGTGCATCCAGCAAAACAAGAAGTACGGATTAGTGAAGAAAAGCAGCTCCAAAAACTAATCTCCAAAACGATCTATGGTGTGCTTGCAAAGGAAAATTTGATTCCTTCAGCAGTTCAAAATTTAAAAACCAAACAAAAAATTAACACGGATCAGTTGCAGTTTAATTTGAACGAAGCATCGGTAAGCTATATAGACAATTCTAAACCTGCTTTAAATTCTGATAATTTAAAACAAGCTCAATCGAGTTCAAGTGACAAATTATTTACTGCGCTTCCTGAAAATGGAAAAAAACCAATTGTGATAAAACACGAGACGGAATTGCATACACCATCTTTGCAACAGTTTCAAAAAAAATATGGCGAAGAACCACAACCATTGCCATTCGGACAGCCTAAAAATGCAGATAAAAGCGACCCAACGATGGGAATGGATAAACCACAAAAAGAAGCTAAGCGGTTTCCGGCACTTCGATACGTGGGACAAATGCACGGCACATTTTTATTTGCTGAATCTGAGGACGGACTTTATATTTTGGATCAGCATGCTGCCCAGGAACGTATCAATTATGAATACTATCGTCAACAAATTGGAGAAGTTTCGGACGATGCGCAAAACTTACTGGTGCCGATTGTTTTAGATTATTCCACAAGTGACATGTTGAGAATTCAACAAAAAGAAGATGTGCTTGCTAGTTGTGGCATCCATTTGGAATCATTTGGGCCAAATAGTTTTGTTGTCCATCAACATCCAACGTGGTTTAAAGAAGGACAGGAAGAAGATACTATCCGAGAAATGATTGATTATGTTCTTAATGACAGTCGGATGACAGTTGCCAAGTTTCGTGAGAAAACAGCTATCATGATGAGCTGTAAACGAGCAATTAAAGCAAATCACCATTTAGATGATCAACAAGCTCGCCAATTATTGAAAGATTTATCAAAGGCTGAAAATCCATTTAATTGCCCGCACGGTCGCCCAGTTTTAGTACATTTTTCCAATGAAGATATGAAAAAAATGTTTAAACGCATTCAAGATCCACATCAACCATTAGAAGAACAAGAATAAAGTTGATTTATGGTACAATGATTAAAAAGCAAACATATGTTTAGTTTGGATAATGGGGAGAATTTGAATGTATGAATATTTGATTGGCTATGTGACTGAAGTGACACCTGAATTTGTGGTTTTGGAAGTTCAAGGCGTTGGATATAAACTTTTTGTTGGCAACCCTTATCGTTATGAAGTTAGTCACGAAAAACAAGTGAAAATCTATGTGCATGAAGCCGTTTCGGATACAGGAATTAGCCTTTATGGTTTATTTGACGCAGAAGATAAAGAACTTTTTGAAAAATTATTGTTAGTGAAGGGCATTGGTCCTAAAAGTGCCTTAGCGATTTTGGCAAATGAAGATCATTCTGGATTAGTTGCTGCAATTAATAATGATGATGTGGCCTATCTTAAGAAGTTTCCTAAGATCGGACCTAAAGCAGCACAACAAATTATTTTAGATTTAAAGGGCAAGATGACATTAAATTCAGTCGATCCTGTGCAAACTGTAGCTAAGCCTATTGGTAATCATCAATTGGCAGATGCGTTAGATGCGTTGACGGCTTTAGGATATGCAACAAGAGATATTGCAAAAATTAAACCTGATTTAGAAGCAGATCCAGCGATGACAACGGATCAATATTTAAGTAGTGGACTTAAGTTACTGATGAAAAAATAATGGAGGAAGGTGAATTGGATGAGTGATGCAGATGACGACCGTCTTGTTTCTGGAGAAAATGAGAATTCAGAAGAAGCCTCAATTGAAAAATCGTTACGTCCAGCAACTTTAGATCAGTATATTGGTCAAGACCGAATCAAACATGAATTATCAGTTTACATCCAGGCCACTAAACAACGTGAAGAGTCGCTTGACCATGTGTTGCTATATGGACCACCCGGTTTAGGGAAAACGACACTTGCTATGGTCATCGCCAACGAAATGGCTGTACATATTCGAACGACAAGTGGTCCGGCAATTGAAAAACCCGGAGATCTAGTGGCATTACTGAACGAATTACAGCCTGGTGATATTTTATTTATTGATGAAATCCATCGGTTACCCAAGATTGTTGAAGAAATGCTGTATTCTGCAATGGAAGATTTTTTTGTCGATATTGTGGTGGGCCAGGGTCCAACGGCTCATCCAATTCATTTTCCATTGCCACCGTTTACGTTAATTGGGGCAACTACGCGTGCTGGGTTGTTGTCGGCACCTTTGCGTGATCGGTTTGGTATTGTTGCTCACATGAATTACTACACAGTAGAGGATTTAACTGAAATTGTGAAACGCTCTGCTGACATTTTTAACACTAAAATTACGGACCAAGGTTCACATGAAATTGCGAGTCGTTCACGAGGGACGCCAAGAATTGCGAATCGCCTTTTGAAACGAGTGCGAGATTTTATGGAAGTTTCTGATAAAACGGCAATTGATGAGCAAATTGTCACGAAATCGTTGCAGTTTTTGCGAGTAGACGAAGAAGGCCTTGATGAAATTGACAATAAGATATTAAAAACAATGATTGACTTTTATCATGGCGGTCCAGTTGGCCTTGGCACCATTGCAGCAAACATTGGTGAAGAAGCGGATACAATTGCCGAAATGTATGAACCTTATCTTATGCAAATTGGTTATTTGAATCGGACGCCGCGTGGTCGTGTAGTGACAGAAAAGGGTTATGCACACTTGGGAATAGCTCAAAATAAAACTAATTAAGGAGAATCACCATGACATTAACAGTTGATGATTTTGATTATAATTTACCACACGAATTAATTGCGCAAACGCCAATTAAGGAGCGGGATGAGTCGCGCTTATTAGTGTTAGACCACAAAACAGGTATCTTAGAAGATAAACATTTTTATGATATTTTAGATCAACTACATGCTGGGGATGCTGTTGTCATGAATGATTCGCGGGTGATGCCTGCACGAATTTATGGTATAAAGCCAGAGACAGGTGCCCACATGGAAGTGTTGCTTCTACACAATGATGTAGGAGACCAGTGGGAAACTTTGGTTAAACCGGCTAAACGCGCTAAAGTTGGTACAATTATTGAATTTGGTTATGGGTTGCTGAAGGCAACGGTAGTAAAAGAGCTGGAACATGGTGGCCGTGAAATTGAATTTCATTATGATGGTATTTTTATGGAGATTTTGGAAAAGCTTGGAGAAACACCATTGCCACCTTATATTAAGGAAAAACTAGATGATCCAGAGCGTTATCAAACCGTTTATGCACGTGAAAGTGGTAGTGCCGCAGCACCAACTGCTGGCTTACATTGGACCAAAGAATTACTCAAAAAAGTTGAGGATAAAGGGGTTAAATTAGTTTATTTAACCTTACACGTTGGGTTGGGAACTTTTCGTCCGGTTGATGAAGCTAACATTGAAGATCACAAAATGCATAGTGAATTTTATCGGTTGAGTGAAGAGTCAGCTGCAACTTTAAATGAAGTCCGTAAAAATGGAGGTCGAATTGTTGCGACAGGGACAACTTCGATTCGAACTTTAGAAACAATTGGAACCAAATTTAATGGCGAGATTAAAGCAGATAGTGGCTGGACAGACATTTTTATAAAACCTGGGTACAAGTGGCAAGTTGTGGATGCCTTCATCACAAATTTTCATTTGCCAAAATCTACATTAGTTATGTTAGTGGCGGCCTTTACAGGTCGTGACATGATTTTAAATGCTTATCAACACGCCATTGAAGAAAAATATCGGTTCTTTAGTTTCGGGGATGCGATGTTTATCAAATAAAGAGAAGAATGGAGAATTTCTGTGGAACCTGCAATTAAGTATCATTTGATAAAAACTGAGAAACATACTGGCGCGCGGTTAGGCGAAATTGAGACCCCCCATGGGACTTTTCCGACGCCGATTTTTATGCCAGTCGGCACACAGGCGACAGTTAAGGCCATGTCTCCAGAAGAATTGGAAGACATCGGTGCTGATATTATTCTTTCTAATACCTACCATCTTTGGGTGCGTCCTGGTGAAGATATTGTCAAAGAAGCTGGTGGCCTGCATAAGTTTATGAATTGGAAAAAAGGAATTTTAACAGATTCTGGTGGTTTCCAAGTGTTTTCATTAGCTAAACTGCGTGATATCTCTGAAGAAGGGGTGCATTTTCGGAATGAAATTAGTGGCGCAAAAATGTTTTTAAGTCCCGAAAAAGCGATTCAAATCGAGAATGATTTGGGACCAGACATTATGATGAGTTTTGATGAATGTCCGCCATTTTTTGAAAGTTACGAGTATGTTAAACATTCAGTTGAAAGAACGAGTCGGTGGGCAGAACGGGGCTTGAAAGCTCACCAGAATCCGGATTGGCAAGCGTTGTTTGGAATTGTGCAGGGAGCTGGATTTAAGGCTTTGCGTGAACAAAGTGCCAAAGATCTCGTTAGTTTAGATTTCCCTGGTTATTCAATTGGTGGATTGTCAGTTGGAGAATCAAAAGATGAAATGAACCGAGTTTTAGAGTTCACGACGCCAATGCTTCCAGAAAACAAACCACGTTACCTCATGGGCGTCGGTTCACCGGATTCACTGATTGATGGTGTAATGCGGGGGATTGATATGTTTGATTGTGTTTTGCCAACGCGAATTGCGCGAAACGGAACCTGCATGACATCGCACGGGCGCTTGGTTGTGAAGAACGCGAAGTATGCGCGTGACTTTACACCAATTGATGATAATTGCCAATGTTATACTTGTCGCAATTTTACTAGAGCATATGTCCGTCATTTGATGAAAACAGAAGAAACATTTGGCTTGCGATTAACTAGTATTCATAATACGTATTTTTTAGTTCATCTGATGAAACAAGTCCGTCAGGCTATTCAGGATGATAATTTATTGGAATTTAAAGAAGCGTTTTTTGAAGAATATGGGTATAATCAAGCGCATCCAAAGAATTTCTAAAATTACTGGAACTAAAGGGTATTTTTTGATACAGTTAGGATAAAGAAAATGAGGTGTTTATATTGTTATTAGGAGCAAATTCAGGTTTTAGTGGTATGGGAAGCATTATTTTCATTGTTTTAATTTTTGGATTAATGTATTTCATGATGATTCGGCCACAAAAGAAGCAACAACAAAAGCATCAAGAAATGATGAGTAAACTTCAAGTTGGCGATAAAGTTGTGACAATTGGTCGTTTACATGGTGTTGTGGATAAGGTTGATACTGATGCTAAAACGGTGACATTAGATTGTGACGGTATTTACTTAGTATTTGATCGTACTGCAATTATGCGTGTCGACCATGTTGAAGCTGTTCAACCAGCAGCAACTGCAGATACAGATGTTGCTTCAGCAACAGATGACAAAACTGCTGATGTTGAAGAGCCAAAGGAACCAACTGATGATTCAGTTAAAGATGACTCAGATAAATAATTAGATATTTTATAAAAATTTGAAACTTTTTTAGTTTCAAATTTTTTTTGGAGTTTTATAAGTTGTGTATTTTGTACAAAAGTTTCATAATTAAAAAGAATAGATATTGTGAAAGTGGGGCAAATAGAATGACACAGCAAGCGTTATTTATTATTTTTGGAGGAACAGGCGATTTAGCGTATCGAAAATTGTATCCTTCATTATTTCGTTTGTATGAAAAAGGGTATTTAAAAGACAATTTCGCTGTTATTGGAACGGCTCGACGGCCATGGACGGATGATCACTACCATGAAGTTGTGATGAATGCTGTCGCAGATGATGGTCATGAGTCAGATCGGACGAACAGTGAATTGGCCCGAAAATTTGCCAGTCATTTTTATTATCAATCACACAATGTGAATGATACAGAGCATTATGTGGCTTTGAGAAATTTGGCCGATAAGTTAGATGAAAAATATGATTTACAAGGAAATAGAATTTATTATTTGGCAATGGCACCTCGGTTCTTTGGGACAATTGCTGCACATCTTAAGTCCGAAAAGCTAATAACTGATCATGGTTATAATCGCCTAATCATTGAAAAGCCCTTTGGCCGAGATCTTAAAACGGCAAAAGAGCTTAATGACGATATTTCAGCGGCGTTTTCTGAGGATCAGATTTACCGAATTGATCACTATTTAGGAAAAGAAGCCATTGAAAGTATTGCTGCGCTTCGTTTTGGTAATCAAATCGTTTCATCACTTTGGAATAAAGAACATATCGATAATATTCAAATTACTTTAGCTGAATCCTTAGGAGTTGAAGAACGGGCTGGCTATTATGAAACGGCCGGAGCGTTACGGGATATGGTGCAAAATCATATTTTGCAAATTATTTCTTTGTTAACGATGGAAAAACCAAGTAAATACACAGCTTCTGAATTACGTGATCGAAAAGTAGAGGCACTTCAAAATATCAAGGTTTATTCGAAAGAAGAGGCTTTGCAAAACTTTGTCCGAGGGCAATATGGTGAGGATGCGGATCACACACAATCAGATTATCGCCATGAAGAGGGTACTGATGAACAGTCACAAATCGAAACCTTTGTTTCCGGGAAACTAGAAACAGAAAATAAGACTTTAGCTGGTGTACCAATTTATGTTCGAACTGGGAAACGGCTCGCACGTAAATCGACACAAATCAATGTGGTATTTAAAAATGTGGATACCAATATTTTTGACTCAACAGATGCGGATAGCAATTTGCTAGATCAAAACGTTTTGACGCTGTATATTGAACCGGATCAAGGGTATCGGCTTGATTTGAATGTCAAAGATGGTGGGCAAACGTATGGTATTATGCCAATTCATCTTGACTATCATAAAACAGCAGCTGAAAAGGCTAAGATTCCAGAGGCTTATGAGAAACTGATCCATGATGCACTTGATGGCAATCGGACCAACTTTGCGCACTGGCATGAAGTTGCACAGGCTTGGCGAATTGTGGATGTCATCCGTGAAGCATGGGATAGTGAAAAAGCAGATTTTCCAAATTATGTAAGTGGGTCAATGGGACCTCAAGCTTCGCAAGATTTGTTGAAACGTGATCACAGAAATTGGATTTTTGATGCGACAAACTAATCTTAGATTGTTTATATTTTCTGAATATTATTTCTAAAACCTGAAGAAAAGGCAGGTGCTTCCGCTTAGCTACGATTAACAAACGATCCAAAGTACGGATCGTTCGGTAGTTTAGCTATGCGAAGCAGCTGCCTTTTTTGGGGTCTCTGTCAAATCGTATTGG